>JAJYPQ010000043.1 GCA_021795255.1 Pseudomonadota bacterium | reverse complement strand
GGCGGCCATCACCGGCCACAAGACCCTCCAAATGCTGAAACGATATACGCACCTGCGCGCCGAGGATCTGGTGGGGATGTTGGGGTAGGGCTACCCGCCGCGCCGCCAGACCACCACCGCAGACAAATCAATAATCGCCGACCGTACCGGCTGGCGCGGATCCCGCCGCGCCTCCCTCTCCATCCTCTTGCGTGCCCGGTACCGCCGGGCCGCCTCAGCGTTGCGGACACGACGCGGGGTGGGGCTGGCGGGCCGGCCGCGCTTACGCTTGGTTTTGTCGTCGCCGACCATGCCGCCTGCCGACCTCACGGGTCCCTTTGCGCGTCTGCTCATGGCGTGGCTCCTATGCCGTTTCTGTAGTCTATTATCGGTGACGCGTCATAGTTATTCAAGTGCTTTCGATGATGAGTCATCGTAAATAGGGGGACGGGGTGAGGGGGTCGGCGGCTGCCCCCACCGCCAGCCCGGCCCCGGTCATGGGTCCGGCACGGTGACTCTCGCGAATCCCTGGTGGGGCGTGCCCGCCTGCGGATTGCTGAGGCCTTGAGCCCCCTCAGGCCGTCCGGTTGCCTCTGCCGCATGTTCGTGATCGCGCGTTTTCATAGTTCGTCTCCTGGTTTTTGGTTCTGCGTCTTGCCTCGGCTCTCGCCCCCTCAAAAAGCGCCGGGGCGAAGTGCGCGGTGTTGGCGACCGGCAAGCGCCGTGACGCCCGCCGGTTTTGCGGGTGGCGCGGGGCTTGTAAGGGAGTGCGCACGAGACACGGCCTGGGGGGCGAGAACGAGGCTTGCAGAACCACAGGAGACGAATGAAGCGCGATCACATGCGGCCATGAGAGATGCGCCGCAGCAGCCCTATGCGTCGGCCACCAAGCGCATAAAAAGGCCCCCGATGTTTTGGGGGCCGAAAGCGCGTCCGTGCGCCGGTCATGTCGATTTCGTGACTGTTACGTTATTCCCCGCTCTCGCGGCCGCCGGGGTCGCCTAGGGCGATCCAGGGGAGGCAGAACAGCAAGCCCATAATGCTCATGACCATACCAAAGGCGAGTGCCGCGCCAAAACCCTGTGAAAATAGAACCATCAGGGTCATCATGGTGATAAACCCAAACACCAACTTAACCATCGGCTTCCTCCTTCTCTTCCTTCTTCTCGGCGACCGGCAGCGGGCGCGGCGGAACCGGCTCGTAATCCGGCTGCGAAGCCGTGCGCGGGGTGTATTTCATTTCGACGCGCATGGTCGTGTCCTCGACGCGCAGAAAGCCGTTGAGGTCGGGAAGCGCCATGATCTCGCTGGCCAGGACCGCGCGCTCGGTGGTCGTCTGCCACGAGGTCGAGGTCGAGTTCTTGGCCTCCGGGCCGTGGCCCTCGCTGAAGCTCTCGGTTTTGCGCTTAATCTGGCGGTCGCCGATCTCTTTGGACATCAGCTCGGCAGACTCGCCATCCCCGACGCGAAGGATGAGGCGGCTCTTGGGCATGGACAAAAGCGCCGCCGCCTCATGTTGGCCCACGCGGTCGTACATCTGGCCGACTGCCTGGAGCGCCATGACGGTGCTCAAGCCAAACTTGCGGCCCTGGCTGAGGGACGTGGCGATGGCATCCGAGGGCAACAACTCGGGCAGTTCGTCCATGAAGAGCCAGATCCGGCGCGATGGGTCGGGGCGAAGCGACAAGGCCGTGTTGACCAGCTGAGTGAGGAAAAGCTGGTGAATCGGCCGTAACGCGTCCTTGTTCCGGCGCTTCGTCAGCAAAAAGATGAACCGACCGCGCGGCTTCTCGCAGAACTCCTCCAAGCTGATCGGCGCTTTCCCGTCTGGTATCGGAGGCAAGAGCGCCAGCGATCGGAGGTAGGGCGCCAAGTTTCCGCGCACGCTCCCAAACGTCTTCACGTTTCCGACAAGGCCACCGAGCCCGGCGTTTTGCAACCTCTCCGCCAGCTCGTTAGGGCTTTCTCCAAGACCCGCTTTTACCAGGTCGTCGATGTTGCGGGTCTGCTGCAACAAAACTTCCAGAAGCGCTTGCGCGGCGTCACTGAAATACTTGTTATCGCCTTGCGCCGACGGGATCACGGCCTTGGCGAGGTTGGCTTCCTCGCCGGGGCGCATGTCGGCCCAGAGATCCCAGTTTGCGTGCCGGGCATCGAGCGGATTGATGATCATGTCGCCCCGCTCTGGGGAGTAAAAGAGAGACACCATCTCGCCCGTGGGGTCGTGAATCACGGCCCCATCGCTGCCGCGCTCGCGCACCGTGGCGACCAGGGCCTTGAGGGCTTCGGACTTGCCCGAGCCGGGGGCGCCGGCCAGCAATATGTGCTGCTGCTCCACGCTGGCGGGGAGTGGCACGCCAGCGATGCGCAAAGCGCCGGCGGGCGCGGGCAGTTTGTAACCGGCGCCTCCAAGATTCCAAATCTTTGTGCCCTTTTGGTGGTGCTCGTCCTCGCGCGCGCCGTCGATGTTGATGACTTGATTGGATAAGCGGCTTATGCGCTGGGCCCACGTCCAGGCCAGGGAGAGGAACACAATCCCCACGCCGGCCATAATGAGCGCCATGCCTGGGTCTGCCACCTGGCCGCCGCTCCCGGCGGGCCACTCGGCCCCGGCGGCCCCCAGCAATGCCGCCACGCCAATTATGCCCACCGCCGCGGTACCAAGTGCTCCCCCACCTATAATGAGCGATGGGGGGCCGCCGCATATCTTGCGGTTGTAGTCGTTGACGGCCTTTTTCAGATTCTGAACGTCCATAATAGCCTCCAATGTTTCCAATGAAATTAAGTGTTAGGCGTTGCGGAGCCTGCCCAGCTTGCGCATGGCGCTCAGGCAGATGTATGTCATGTCTTCTCCCCGCGCCGCCCGCTCCGCCAGGGCCACCATCTCCTGGGCCTCTCGCAACTGCGCGCGCGCCGCCCGAACAGCGGGGTCTTCATCGACCCGCCGTCGGCGCTGCTCCTCCATCAATCTTTCACGCTCCATCTCTTGCCCCATTTGCAGGACCTGGAATCGGATTACGGGGTCATCTAAAATCATGTCGTCGCTCTCCTTCGTTTCGTTACTGTTACGGTTCACTCAAGTTCCAGATCGTCGTCCTGCTCAAGCTCGGGTGCCTGGTGCTTCTGGCCCTGCTGCGGCTCCTGCTTGTGCTCGGCCTCGTGCTTCTGCTGCTCTGCCAATCCCTGCCGGACACGCGCCACTTCGTGGTCGATGTCGATCTCCCCGCCCTGGCCGGCGCGCCACGAGGCCACCATCTGGTGATTGTCCTGGGTGAACTCATCCTCAAGGGCGACTGCGCTCTGCATGTCCCCTCCGTTTTTCTCCACCTCCATCTGCCATTCCTTCAAATGGTCCATGTCCGCAGCCCAATCCTGCAGGTCTGGCGCCGCCTCGGCGATTCGGTGCCAGGGAGGCGCCTGATCCTTCGCTGGCGCCTCGCGGGCCGCCATCTGCCGCTCCTCCACCATCCGGTCGGACTTGGCTCGGATGGCCAGCACCTCGCGTGGCAAAAACATCGCCCTCTGCTCACGGCCGAACGGGTCTTGCCGGTCGATCTCCCTGAGTTTTTCCCGTTCCGCGTGGGTAAGGGGGGACAATGTGCCTTCCCGCTCCCACCTGGCCAACCAGCCCGGATCGGGCTCGGCGGCCTCGCGGATCTGCGCCGACCGCGCCTGTCTCTCTGCCTCCCGCTCGTTGGCGGCATCCCCGCCATCGGCTTCCCACTCTTCCTCAGCGGCGGCCTGCTGGCTGTCGCGCTCCTGCCAGATTTTTTCCCCGATCTCGCGGACCTCTGGGTCGGGGTGACGGCGCAGGGCCTCCAGGCGCTGCTCGTCGGCTTCCTCCCGCTCCGCGAGTCGGCGGGCGGCATCCTGGTCGAGGGGGTGGTCCTTCATCCATCTTTGGTGTTCGTCCTCGTCCCGCCGCGCCTCCTCGCGCAGGGCATCGAGGCGGCGTTGATCCATCCAGCGCCGATGCGCCATCTCCCTGCGTTCCTCCTCCTTGTAGCCCTCTATCAGATCCCGCCGCTCCTCGGTGGTCGCCTGCTCGGCAGCCTGCTCATCCTCCTTGTGCTGCTGGTCATTCCTTCTCTGGCTGGCTTGAAGCTCAGCCACCCGCCGCCAATCGATGCGGCCAAAGTCGTCAGTCAAAAAATCCTTCACGCGTCCCATATGCTTCTCCTTACTTTTTAAACTTCGTGTTGATCAGGCCGGCCACCGCCCGGATCCCATACACCTTGCCGCGCCGGAACTCTCCAACCAGGGCATAAATGTCATCCACCAGTTGGTGATGCTGCTCGGGCGTGCGCTTCTTCACCTGCTCTTTAATCTCTTCCAGGTTCAGGTTCATGCTGTTACCTCCTGTTTGTGGTTCCACTCAGAACGGAGCCGGGCCAGGTGATCTTCACCAAACACCTGGCCGCCGCCCATGGCCTGCATGGCGTCGAGCCCCCGGCGATCATGCAGCCAGTGCAGCCTGAGCATGATTTCCCGGGCCAGGTCGCCCCGGGTTGGGTAGCTGTGGAGCGCGGCGTCCAGGGCCGCGGCTGAAATTGCTGTTGCTGTGGGTCTCATCCCTCTGTCTCCTGTTGTCCTACCCTTAGCTGCGCGAGCGGAAATTGTTTGCTCCCCAAAATCGGGGAGATCACTTGCGGCGCCCGGATCGGCGGGGCGGGGATTTGCGCCGGGGCAATAGGCTCTGGCCGTTGCCAAACGTCCCGACCTGCCGCCTCGAGACCGCCGACCACGGCAAGGCCCAAGGCGGCGCCGCTGGCTTGTGATTGCGTTTGCTGCTCATGCTGACCTCCTGTTTAAAAGGGCCGGGTTTCCCCGGCCCCCGCTGTGGTTGTTGGTTAGTAGAAGCGCCGCCCGACCGAGGCCTCGATGCCGCCGGTCTTGAACACCGCCCCGCGCATGGGCAGCGACTCCTGGTCGTACCCGATACTCAGGATCGGGCCGCCCGCCAGGCGGTAGCGCATGGCGACCCCAACCGACCGGGCGAGATCACTGCGAGCGCCGGCCGCCGGGGGCAGTCCGGTGGCCGCCCCGCCCAACCCTGCGCCGATGGCGGCGTGGGCACGGAGCGACAGGCGGGAATTGACCGGGACAGAGGCGTGCAGGCCGGCGAACGCGAAGCCTGTAACGACGCTGGCCGGGGGCACCGCCACGGGCACCTGCTGGGGAGCGATTACTCCAGTCGTGGGGTTGACGGCGTAGGTGGTCTCAGTCGCCGTCCCTGCCAGGTTGCTCAGGGACAGCCCGCCGACGGACAGGTAGGGGCTGACTCGATTGCGCGGATAGGCCAGGAGTCGCACCGAGCCCGAGTCAAGCTCGGCCCCAGCTCCACGCGCCAGCGATAGCCGCGCGCGGATCCCGATGCCCCCGGCGTCCTGGCTGATTCCGAAGGTGATCGCCGGCAGGTTGCCGGCGGCCTGACCGATCGCGAGGTGCTGGTAGGTTCCGCCAACCGATACCCGTGCGCCCTGGTTGTGGGCCATGGCAACGGTGGGCAGAAGGGCGGCGGCTACGGCGGCCGCCAGGACATGCTGGTTCATCAAACGATTCATGATCTGTACTCCTTATGTGGGCCGGGAAGTCCGGCCCTTCGCTGATAGCTGCGCCGACGGAAATTCAAGGCGCCCGGCCACGAGGTCGGCGAGGCGCTGACCGCTGATGAACGTCACCCCGGTCGCTGCCTCTTTGCTTTGGTGGCCCGTGCGGCCGGTGTGGACAAACAAACCACGCTTGGGGTACACCAGCGAGGCGAACTCGCGGACATGGCGGGGATCAATCGCGGACGAGTATCTTTTGCATTGGATGGCCGTCCAGCATGGGTCACCTGGCAGGCGGACGTGGCCGTCAATGCCGCCGTCCCCGCTGTAGTGGGTGCCGCGTTTCACCTTCCAACCCATGTCCACGAAGCTCTGCAAAACCAGCTCTTCAAAACTCAAAGGGTCGATTTTGCGTAGGTAGCCAAAGACGCGCGGGGCGCCCTGGGGTTCCTGGAGCCATGGCCGGATCTTCCTCAGAACGCGCCTGGCCCGGCGGATCCGCCGGCGATGGCTGCGGGGGAGAAACCAGCAGCGCACCCGATCCCAAAACCGTGCGCCGTTCATCGGTCCATCTCCTGCTCAAGCTCGCGCTGCTTTTTCAGCGCCCGTTCTTCCTCACGGGCTTGGGCCAGTTCGACCGGCTCCTCCGCCCTGTCACGGGCTTTGGAAAGGTCGCCGGCTTGGCCGAGCGCTTGGGAGGCCTGCGCGCGTAGGGCTTGTATCCTCTCCAGGTCGGGGGTGTGGGCTGTCTTGGTGGCCGCCATTGCCGTCTCGTGAACTGCCCACTTTTCCAGTTTTTTGGACAGCTTCTCGATGTCGTCTGTAATGACATCCAGGTATTGTTTTTCCCTGGTGAAGCCCACGCCCCCGAGATCGGCGATTGCCTCCATCCCTGCCGCGCTCTCCATGCCCAGAAGAGCGCCGCCCTTGGTGGCTCCCTGGCCGGCGTGAATGGTCACTGCCCAGCCGTAGTCCACGACCTGACGCCGTGTCGGGTCCAACACAACATCGCGCCCATCATCCATGCGCACAGTCACCCCGCTCGCATCTACGTGAGTGACCTTGCCGACCTCCCCGTTGTCGATTCGATTGGGGTCTGTGTGTTTTCCCGAGTTGTCGCGGAACGCGATTACGTCTCCCTGCGCCAAGCTCATGTCGCGCGCGGTGTAGACTCGGGGCTTGTTCGCTGTTGCCGGGTTCCAAGACTTTCTGTCCCCCTCATCGTTTTCCAGGAGCACACGGCCCGTCTCGACGCCGACCACCTTGTAGTCAACCTCGCGGCGATTTTTCCCGCGCCCCTCCGACAGCCTAACGACCAGATCCTCCCGGCCCTGATAGGACTCTGCGCGCGCCATCTGCTCTTGGGTCATGTCCGCCCGGTCCAGGGCGCGCACGGGAACCTCGTGCGTGACGCTGACCTCTCCCCGTGCCTGGAGCGCGTCGCGCACCCTGGAATTGATGTCCCTGCGCATTTTGTTTGTGAAGGCCATCATGATGGTGTCTTCGCGCCGCTCCTGTGTGAAACTGAGGTACCGCTCCGCCGTGGCCCGCGCGATGGCCGCCGCGCGGACTTCGCGGGGGATGCTGGGCTTTTTCTCTGGGGCCTCGCCCTTGTGCCGTTCCTCGAAGCCCAATGGGGTTTTGGTATGCTCGTCCAACCATTCACGAACCTCCTGGAACGAGGCTTCGGACGGCGCCTCCATGCCCGTCTCTTCTGCCAGGCGGATCATCTTTGCGGTGGGCTTGATGTTGCTGGTATCCCTCTCCTCCCCGGCTTTCTCCGGGTCTGGCGCCTCCTTGCCAGCCGCCTCCCAGTCCGATTCCGTCACTGTGACGGTCTGCATGTACTCCTGGGCGATCGCCACGGCCGCAGGGGCGTCGCCGTTGGCCCAGACCTGGGCCATCTCCAATAGGCGCTTGTCTGTCTGGCGGACCACTTCAGTAACCCGCGCCACCTGGATGGCGTTCGTTTCCAGCATCTGTTGCATGGGCGTGCCGGCGGCCACCGACCGGAGCTGCTGGGGGTCGCCCACAAGAATCATCCGCCCGCCCTCCGTGTCCAGCTTTTGGAGTACCCGGGCCATGTCCTCGGAGCCGACCATGGCCGCCTCATCCATGACAATCAGGCGCTTTTCATCGCGGATGATTTTTCCCTGTGCTGACGTCTGTGGCTTCGTTTGCAGCCAAGCGGCGATGGTCATCAACTGGTCCGGCTTGGCGCCGGCCAATTCTTTCCTGGCTTTTGTGGTCGGCGTGATTCCAATTGTATGGAAACCGGATTGTTTGGCTTGGGCGACTATCGGACGCACAACACCTGTGGTCTTGCCCACGCCCCACGCGCCGACGATGCCGACCACGCGGTCCGGGGCGGCCAAGGCCAGTGTGATCGCCTCGCGCTGGCCTTGAGTCAGGGGGTACCCCTGCGCGGCTTCCGTTTTGGCAATCAGGGACTGCGCCACGCCGACAGTTACAATCGCCGGCGCTTGGTCGCGGCCCGCGCGCGCACGCGCCAGGATCTCTTGCTCACGGTAGAGGGCGTCGCGGGTGGTGAGCTTATCGCCGCCCACGTCGATAAGGCCGGCGGCGTTGGCCGTGATGGCGGCATCGACAGTATCGAGCGTCGTATTGCCCATGCCAGCCTTCAATGCTTCCAAGCGGGTCATGCGTTTGGAAAACACGGACTCGCGCTCGCCTAGGTGGCGGGCGGCGCTGGCGACGGCCTCTGTAGTAAGGTCGGGGGACTCGATGGGGCCGCGTTCTTTGGCCTCGGCCACGATGGCGTCCATGTCCAGTCCTGCTTCGCGCAGGCGCTGGCGCCACTCCCAACGCTGCTCTTCTTGGGATAACTGCAATTTGTCCTGGCGGGTCGCCAGGTTTGTGGCGTTGCGCTGGCTGGAGGTGGAATCCTGGCGCGTCAGCCCGCGGTCCGTGAGGGTGTTGTCGATCTGGACCGTGCGCCGGGAGAAAAGCCTGATTTCTGGATCCGTGAACGCCGCCACCTCAAACCCGTCTTTTGTTGGGCGGATCGCGTGGCCCATTTTCTGAAGACCTTGGGCCAAAACCGCCTTGGCCGCAAAATCGGCGGTCATGCGGATGACGTTTTGTTTGCCGAAGTCGAGATCCCTGGCAACCCACTGACCATCCGCGCGCTGGGTCATATTCATGACCAACAGGTGGCCGTGGATGTCCATGTCGGCCCGCCCGTCCACGGGGCGGGCATCTTCATGGGTGAAGACCGCAGCGACCATGTTGCCGGTATACTCCACTCCAGCCCTGCCCTGTCCGCCGCGTCGGGCAGTGATCGCCTCTCGCTCAATGACCCGCGCCGCTTCGGCCACGGCCTCGTCCCATAGGCGCATAAGGGCTGCCCGCTCCTCCGGGGGCGCGCCGGCCACCAGCATGGAGAAGGATTTTGGGGCCGAGATGGTGAGATCCGTCCCCATGCGACGCGATGCTTTGCGACCGCCGCGTTCGGAGATGTCCGTACCGTCGGGCAGGCGGCCTTGCAGGAGTTCGGTCAAAACCTTCTCATCGACGGGGCCTTCGAGGCCCAAGCGCCGGGCGCCTTCGCCAAGCCATCGGGAGGGGGCGCCGCCCTTTTCACTGTAATAGCCGATGCCTTTGGCGTTACGCAGGGCCTTTAGGTACTCGGCGACCGCCGCGGCAGCGACGGGGCCGGACCCCTTCAAATGCTTTATTCCGATCATCCAGGGGACTCCTTAATATGGTCTGTCCCCATTAGCGTCCGCAGTGGAAATTCCCCCGACCTTTGCTTTCCAAAACAGGAAAGCAAACACCCACTCCCGCACGCCGGCCAGGCCGCATCGGAACGGCCACCACGGGGCCGGACCGCCCCCGCTCGGCGGGGGACACAACCACAGGCGAAGCCGGTGCGGTTGTGTGATCTCTTCCAGCCCACCCGCAGGGTGGGCGTCAAACCCGCTTGCGTACCCCGCGTGCGAATGCGCGACTTTGATGCGACTTCGATGCGACTTCCGCAGGGCATCGGCTGCACTTGCTGCAAACGTGCGACTTCCGCAGGGCATCGGCGTGGTTTAGGCGAGGCACGAACCGGCCAATCGTGCGACTTCGATGCGACTTCCGCAGGGCATCGGCTGCACTTGCTGCAAACGTGCGACTTCCACGGGGCATCGGCTGCACTTGCTGCAAGCGCGCAATTTCCGCAGGCGCTGCTATAGGCAAGGGCCGGACAGTTCCGGCCCATAGGAGAGACCATGAAGGACAAATTGCAGGAGCTGATTGACGCCGGCCCGGATCCCACACGGGGACTGCAAAACCTCGTCTTGTTCCGCTTCGAGGCCATCACCATCGCGAGATCACATCTTCGACGCTGGGAAGAAATCGCCACGGTCTTGGACATGCCCGCCTCGCGTGCCAAAGCACTACGGGCGGCTTACGCTCGGGTGGCGAAAAAGGTCAAGGCCGGGGTGTTAGAGGCCCCGAAGGCCGCCGGAAAGTCCGCCACAGCAAGGGCAGCGGCCACAAGCAAAGCGACCCCCGCCACGGCCCCACCATTGCCGGGCCAACGGCAGGTCACCGATCAGATGTCGGAGCTGGACAAGATCCGTGCGGAGTTCGAGAAGTGACCTGACCGCACAATTTCCACCGCCGCAGCTATGGGTGAAGGGCCGGATCGTCCGGCCCACTTTTAAGAGGAAACAGACATGAACAATCTTAAACTTTTCATCTCCCACGGCGACAAGGGGGGCACCGGCAAGTCGATGGCGGCCGCTCTGATTTTAGACAACATCCTTGCCCAGGGTGCGCCGGTCCTGCTGGTTGAGGGCGACTCTGCCATCCCCGACCTTGCCCTCCGGTTCCGCGGATCGGCACCCGTGGAGTTGGTCAATTTGAACCGCGCCGGCGACGCCGAGACCTCATTCAACAAACTCGGCAACGTCCTGGAGACCGCCGCAGCCAACGGCCAGCACGTCGTCGTGAACATGCCGGCCGGTTCGGGCGACACAATCGACGATTTGGCCCCGGTCCTCTCGGAGGTCGTGGGCGCGGTGGGGTATGACCTGGTTGTGACCTTCAGCATCGGCCCACACCGCACGTCCACTGACGCGCTCCTGAAATCTTTGGATCGCGGGTTGATGTCGGTGGTCGACCCCGGCCGCCGCTCGGTGCTCTTCCCCTTGTTCTTGGGCGCCGCCGCCCAGTTTGACTGGAGCAAGTCGCCCAACCGCGGGGAGTTTGTGAGTGCGGGTGGCAGGGAAGGCGCCGTCCCGGCCCTTCGCCCCGACGATCTGAGGGACAAAATCTTGGCGGCCCAGGGGGCTTTCTCGGTTCTGGCGGAGGACAAGACCGCGCTCACCATCACCGAGCGCGCGCTTTTCCGGCGGTGGTTGGGAATGGCTCACGAGGCCATCGCCAGCGTCTTGATGAACTAAACCGTAACGCCGGGGGCAACCCCCCGGCGTCTCCTTAAGAGGATTACGACATGACAGATCAAACACAGGCGGCTCGCCAGATCGCCGTCGAGGCCGAGACACTGATCGACTGCCCATCCTGCGGGGGGATCCACCGGACCGAGGTCGATCCAGTCGAGGCCTACAAGCTGGCGAACATGGGGTTTTCACAAGGGCGCTATCGCCACCTCTTCCCTGACCGACGAGCGCTCACGGACGCCGTGCAGGCCGTGATCGAGGGCGCCCCTATGCTCTGCGCTGGCGCCACCCAAGCACCCGTGAAACCGAAGAAACCGGAGGTGACAAAACCCGTCACCCCGGCCGCCGCACCAGCACGTCCGGCGCCACCACCAGCAACCCCACGGGACGCGGCCTTGGCGTCGCTCCCACCGGACCGGCGCGAAGCCTTGCTGCGTCGGGCTTCTGACCTTGGCGTGCATCGCGCCGACGACGTGATCTGGGCTTTGGTTGCCTCGGTCGTCGATGCCGCGGCCGCCGCTCAGGTGGCGGGCCGGCATGTCGAAGCGCTGACAGAGGCCACGGCCAAGGTGCCGGACCTCGTTTATCAGGGCACCGTGAAGGCCGGCGCCGACCTCAAGGCCGCCGTTTCACAGGCCATCGAGAACAAAACGGCCGAAGCCGGCGCGGCCCTCGTCCAGGTGATTGGCGCCGCGGCTTCCAAGGGCGCCACCGACCTGCAAAAGGCCGCCGCTGGCCTGGAGCGCGTTGGGCAAGAGCACGGTACCGCCTTCGTGGAACAGTGGAAGGCATCATTAGCGCAGGCGGTTGAGCGCCAAGCGCGCTCCGCACTGGCCTGGCGTCTCGCCTCGGGATGGGGAGTGGTCGCGTTCACCATTATTCTCATGCTGATGCTTGGAGCCGGGATTGGGCTTGGCGGCGCTCTGGTCGAGCACAAATTGATCACCAGCCGCTATCTCCAATTCCGACGCGCGGCTACCGGGGGCAGGCCCGTCGTGCGCTTCTCAGGGTCGCAGCCGATCTACAAAGTGGCGGACTGCCCAAGCCAAGACACATGCTTGGCCGTGCCCAATTGATGAATTTCCGCACGGGAAGCTATCAGTAGGGCCGGGTGGTCCGGCCCAAAGGAGGTTCGGATGAGTGTAGAAACAACATGCCCACTCTGCCATGGCGAGATGCGAGTGGTTGCCGGAAAAAACGGCAGGTTCCTATCCTGCCGGGAGTACCCAGCTTGCACGGGCACGATCGACCTCGGACCAGATGGTGCGCCAGCGCCCATCTGCCCAGCCGATCCGGCGCACGGCCGCATGAGGTTCTTCAAAACTGGCCGGCACGGTCCTTGGTTTGGTTGCCGCCATTACCCGGACTGTCGGGAAACGCTGCAAGCACCCGATGGCGACGCCGACCTGCCGGCCTGACCCCACAAACAACTCCTTGGCCCCGGACACCCCGGGGCTTTTTTATGCCCATGCGCCGGCCAGGCCGCCGGGCTCCGCTTCGCTTGGCCCGGCTTAGCGCCCAGTCCGTTTTGGGGCGACCACCACCGCCCTCATCGTTAATATTTTTTACGCACTAGGGCCGTGGTGGTTCGCTCTTTTTCGTTCGTGTAGACCGTTCCAGTCCGCAAAACCCCTCCGCTTGTCTCTAGGTCTCGGGCTTTCCCGGCGTAACGCGGCCTCACCGCCGGCTCCGCGCGCGGTGTAACGGATTCCAGACGCGGAGAGGCCTCCGACGGGTCCGGATCAATGGGTTGCGGGGTTGGGTTCAGGTCAGGTCAAGGACCGGCGCGCTGGGCGCCCGGTGCTCGGCGGCATTGGTCAAGAAGCGACGCCACGGCGACCACGCCGGGCAGGCCTCCCATCGCACGCGCTGCCTGGGCGATCGCCTGGGGCTCATGGCCGGCGGCCAGAAGCCTAGTATTGGCGGCGCACGACTGGCGTGCGGCCTCATAGAGTGTCATACCGGATGCGAGCGCCTGAACCTTGAGTTCGGCGACTAGGCGGTCACAGTCGCCGTTGCTAATTCTGACTCCTGTCTGCCGCCGGAAATACTCGACGAGCTTGGCGCGGGTCCGGGCCTCACCCAGATCCACGACCCCTCGCGCGAGCACCGCGCGGGCGCGCGTCTTGTTTGCCAAGCGGCCTTGGGATTCCATCTGGATCTCGTCAATATGGATTCCATGGCCCACGAGCGGCAGCAGGCCATAGATCTCGACCGTGACCGGCTTCGCGCGCCGCACGGCCCTTAACCGACCCACTCCCTGCGCCACGTCGGCTGCCAGTCGATCCAGTAGCCAGGCGCGTGCCTGTGGCTCGATCGGCAACCGGGCAGCGGAACGGATTCGCCAGCCGTCTGTGGGAACGACCTGCCCAGCGCTGGCCGATCCATCCCAGTCGGGCCAGTCGATCCCCTGTGCTGCGAGGGCTGCTCGATCCGACAGATATTGGATCCGTTGCTCGTTGGGGGACAGGAGGGGCAACCCCCACAGGACGAGCCGGTCCGCTTCTTTCCAGCGATTGTGCGCCCGGTGATCACGGCCCCAATGGCCGAACTGCCGCGGGCCATCGCCGGCCTCTTTGTTCAACGCGGCAGCGATGGGGCGATGGGTGATAACCGGGTCTGTACCCGCAACGTCGCGCGCCGCCTCGGCCTCTTTGCTGAGCCTCTGTGGGGTCAGTCCGCCGCGACCGTGCAGGCGCGGCCCGAACTGTGTAAGGCGGAGCATGGGTTCGGCGGCACGAATCGTGTGAACCGATCCCCCGGCAGCGAGCACCTCCTCGCGTTGCCTGAGAGATGGGGTCGCATCAAGGAGCGTGCCCCCACGTTTCAGGATCTGCGTCCAGAGCGTCCCGGAGTTGGTGGCGATGATGGCGCCATCCTGTATCCAGGCAGTACCGGCCTGAATAGCACTTCCAAGATTTGCAATACCTCGTAGTGGCACCACAAGATCGCCGCCATGTCCACCTCGCACCGCCTCAATCACTGTGGCGTCCAAGAGCCGCGCGCCGGGTGGGATGTTGGCCGCCAGCTCCGCAAACCGCTCGAACCCTGTCAGTTTGTGCAGACCGTGGTCGGCTGGGGCGCCGGCCAGGGTCAACGCCAGCCGATCAAGTTCCGGGGTGATCTCTGCCACCCAGCCCCGCGCCCGCTCAATCGCGCGACACGCGGCTTGGTGGCGTTTCCGTGTCTCGTTATCAGCGTCCGATGCCGGCGTCGGTGGGTCCACCAGCCGGGACCCGGCATCTGCGGCTCCGACCCGCCATTGGGATAGATCCTCGGGCGCGATCCGCGCTACCGCGGTGATCGTCGGGGACTCATCAACTATAAGTTCGCGTTCCTCTGCATCGGCGTTCGGGTCCGAGCAATACTGGTAGAGCAAGGAATCTTCCGCCCCTGCCCCATGCGCTCCCACCACGACCTTCTTGTAGACCGACCCGCGCAGGGCCTGCATGTACTCACAGGGGTCCTCACTATCAACTTGCCCATGATGACAAGTCGCGCAGGCCCATGGGTACGGCGCACGCCCCCTGTTCGTTAAGGCGTCGATCGTGTGATATTGACGGCAGTTGTCGGCATTGCGTCCCCTGTGCAGATGTGCACCAGGAACTTGCGCCGCGACTCCCGCCGCGTCATCAAGCGTTGGTGACAACCACAGAACGGGCTTCGTGCCCATGCGGATATGGTCGATCGCGACGTGAGTCTTGCCTGTGCCTGGTTGGGCAACCACTATCGCTGGTTCGGTGCTATCGAGTGCATGTCCGATCGCCCGTTGAATCTGCTGCTCAACGTCACTCAACGCCGGCCAATCCTGCGACGCCGCGCGCTCAGTCTGTTGCCATGGTGTGAGTGATAGGATGTTGTTTTTGCTATCCTCGACGAGGCGCGGGCCTATGCCATGCGCGACGGCGACCTGCTCTATCAGAACCCGAGTAGCGTCGTCACCGATGCCGACGACGCCCGCGTATCCCACGCGCACATCGAGCCAGTCCTCACCTTTTTTCTGTCCCTCCACCCGGCCCTCGGGCGGGATGGCGATGCGGATCTTCGCGCCTGGGCAGGCCAGGAGGATCTGGCGCGCGCACTCCTGGGCGGCCTTCATGCCGCCCCGGTCGCCCAGGATCAGGATCGTGAATCCGCCGGCCTCGACCAGCTCCCGGATGCGGGTGACGGGGGGCCGCTCCAGACCGCCCATAGTGAAAACGGAGAGCACCGGGGAGTCAGGGTAGAGTTCCGCGCCGCAGGCCGCGGAGAGTTGCCCTTCGGCGATGGCCGCCATGGCGCCTGGTGCGACAGCCGCGCCAGTCCACCGGTTGTACTCTATATAGGCTGTTTGGCCGCTCCAGAACTGCGGGCCAAGGCCGCGCTTATTTGTGCCGGCGTCCGCAGGCCAAGTGCGCTTGTCCCACTCCCTGTGGACGGTCGTTATCTTTCCCGTACGCGGGTCGCGGCGTCCGTAGACCAGGCAAGGCAGGCCATTCGATTGACCGACCCTTGCCACCTGCATCAGGGTCTCCCGGCGCAGGCCACGATACCGAATGTAATCGCTCATGGCCGCCGCATGACGGTCCGTGTGGTGGTCGAGATCGACCGAGCGCCGCTCCCAAAGCGACATGGCGGCGCGCATCCTCCTCGATGCGTCCTCAGCCTCCGACTTGGCGCGCGCCGCCCGTTTGGCCGCCATCTGCCGGCCGTATTCGGCCCGCTCTTCATGGGTCCAGGTCTGGGTCGGGCAATGGATGCCTAGGCGTTCACAGAGCGATGGCCATGCGCCGTGCTCACCCATGCCGCCATGGTCACGCCATCCACCGTTGTCGATGTGGACCGCGACGTCCTTAGCGCGCGACTCACGCCAAATGGCGCGGATGCGGACCCAAGATCCACTGCGCTGGTATTGGATTCCTGCGGCTTCGAGGGCGCCGAGGACGTCGATCTGGCGGAAGGTGCTCATAGGGCACCCCCCGGCATGGGGAGACTACAGGAAGATCGCGGGGGTTCGGGGTCGAGGTCGCCGCCAGAGTCAGCCGTCGCCCGCACCGTCGCAGGCGACCGGCGGTCGCGCCGGACTGCCCGCACCACCCTCCGCAGACGGGGCGTCGTGGCTCGGCGCGCAACCCCGTGCCGCAGTTGGTTCTGGATTTTTGTCAGGTTAGCGATCGCGCTCCGAAGTTTCTTATCCAGGCTCCACTTGCCCATCCGTGCGCGCTGCGAGCTGGTAAAAAGAGGCTCGTCGTGGACCGCAGCGACCTCCTCATCCATTCTTCGCTGCTCGGCCGCAAGCCACGCTTGGAGATCGCTTGTAAAAGGGGAATTTTCTGCTATGATTTCAGTCATGCCAGCGCTCCATGATAGCCTGGTGATTCAGGAAAGGCCCCGACCAATTCGGGGCCTTTTTTATGTCTAACGGACAGAATAGCAAACCCATACGAGATGTCAACCCG
>JAJYPQ010000467.1 GCA_021795255.1 Pseudomonadota bacterium | reverse complement strand
GCGGCCTGCGGCCTGTGGGACCGGCCCGAAGGGTCACCTACCCCCTTAACTTACGAGATCAGAAGCACGCGCCAACCGCCCTGATTGGCCAAACCCAGGGTGGGTCGGGGCCCATGAGCGGCAGTTAAGTCACTGAAAGAAAGACAATCCCTTAAAGGAGACCTATGAGCCCTACTTCGCGCCCGGTGCGGCGTCCTTGCGGTCCGTTTGCCCATGGTTGAGCAGCTCACCTTAGGCCATCTCGTAGCCCAGCCGGCGGTGCTTCTCTTCGTCGCCCTAGTCGTCTTTGGCGCCTTCTATGTCCGGGCCACTATAGGGTTTGGATCGGGGCTGATTTCGGTGGCCCTCCTGTCCCTCAGCTTCCCTGTCAAAGAGGTCGTGCCAGTCGTGTTACTGCTAGACCTCCTGGGATCGGTACTGCTCGGGGCCTATGACTTCCACGAGATGCAATGGGGCGAGCTGTCGTGGCTTATCCCGGGAAGCATCGTCGGCTTGGCCGTGGGGGCCATAGTCCTCGCGCACACCGACGCCCAAAGCCTCACTCGATTTTTGGGTGTCTTTATCCTGGCCTATGTGGTGTACGCGATCCTTGCCAAACCCGAACGTATGCCCCAGATCTCTCGTCTCTGGGCACTTCCGCTCGGCGTGTTTGGCGGCCTCATAGGGAGCCTTTATGGGGGCGGGGGGCCGCCTCTGGTCGCCTATCTGCAGATGCGACACTTGGACAAACGCCAATTTCGTGCGACCTTCCAGGCAATCGCGCTTTCGGACAATGTCTTGCGTGGCGCGCTCTATATCGGTCTTGGACTCTTGAACGGGGGCCTTGCCCTGGCCTTCGTCGCATTAGCCCCGCTAGCCGCCCTCGGGCTCTATCTCGGGAACCATCTGCATATGCGCATCAACCAACAGACCTTTCTCCGCGCAACGCTCGCCTTGCTGGTCGCCGTGGGGATCAAATACCTCGTCTGAAAACCTTCCTTCGAACCGGGGGACGGGGACTGCGCGGATAAGGGCTTGTGGTGTGGCGGAAAACCAGAGAAAAAAGAGGGCGGGGCGACCCCGCCCTCTTTTACGTCTAGCGAACAGCGAAGTGGTAGGTGGCGGCTACCATAAGTTCGTCGCCGTTTTGACTCGGACCATAGGCCGTCCGCGCGTTCAGGATCAGATCGTACTCGGCGCGTAGGCTGAGCGGCCGCGAAACGCGATAGCTGACACCCGCCCCGATAATGGGCCTTGTACTCGTACGGACGAAGGCGCTGTTGCTGCTGTAGATGTGGGCGACCCCGGCACGGGCCAGAAAATGGACCCCGCGCAACCGCGGGATGCGGACGCGATACAGGCCAGTCACACTGAAGATACCTATCTTGGTAGGGTTAGCGCTGAGCGCTTGGTAACCAAGCTCGATTCCGACCGGAAAGGAGCGAGTCGACATCCCACCATAGACGCCGGCCGGCGATGTTCCAGAAAGAGCGCCTCCCGTAAGACCCACATCCGCGCCGACCCATACGCGCGCCATGCCCGCGATCGGCCAAGCGCATAAAGCACATAGGGCAAGCCTTGTCACCGAATTCTTCATATCATCATCTCCTTGATAGTCGCTCTTGTCTTTGAGCGCGTCCGTATGGCGCGCAGCCCGCATAGTCTAAACATTCTAGGCGCCCGCGCAAAGCCACGACGCTCGTCGTTTTTCACCTCGCGTTCACAAATCGTCACAATATGCCGCCCCACCTTGCGATAGATTTACGGACATGGCGACCCTCACGGCTCAATCCTCCAGTCTTTTCGCGCGCCCGGCACGGACCTGCTTGCTCTGGGACCCCGGATTTGGCGACTAGGAGACCCGGAATTCGGGACGCTTGGCAGTGGGTGGTTGCGGCCGCCCGCCTCACCGCTCTCCATGCGGCCTCGCGACGCATGAAGTCTAAACTGCGCCTCCTCAACCGTCGACACCTGGTACTGATCCGCGAAATCGAGAATCTGGCGATGATGCGAGCCGTGCCAGGCCCTATCGAGAGCCTCCGAACCGCAGCGAGTGATCTTGCGACCCAAGGGCCGATCTTCATACACAGCACATGGCGTGCCGGATCCACCTATTTTTGGAACAAATTTCGCACCTCTCGGCATTATCTCGCTTACTACGAGCCCTTTCACGAGTCTCTAGAAAACCTGACCGCGGCCGCCATAAGAAGGGCGACATCGGCATCATGGCCGTCACGGCACCCCATCCTGAATACCCCCTATTACCACGAGTACCGTGACCTCTTGGAGCCTCGCGGAGGCGTTAAGAATTTCCAATGGACCTTCCCCTACCTCCACTATTTTCTCAATGACGAGCCTCTGCTCGATCAGCAAGCCTACCTCAACGGGCTCTGCCAGCATGCCAAGATCCAGGGCTTGCGACCGGTGTTCGGCTTCTGCCGATCCCTCGGCAGAACGCCTTGGTTTTCCCGACATATGCCAGGTATTCATATCGCTTTGACCCGTGACGCGCTCGGCATGTGGCGATCCGCTCTTGATCGCAAGCAAGCGTACGGCGACGTGTACTTTCTGGCTCGCCCGCTCATCATTTTGTTGACAGCCCGCCGCGATCCCTGGATTGCTAGCTATTTCGCCGCCTTAGGCCTCGGAAACCTGCCGCGACTCAGCGACGCGGGCAGTGCTTGTCGGCGCGCCGACCAGATCGTGCACCGCGACCTGCCGTTGACTACGCGTGCCTTCGCCGCCGTGTTTGCCTTGGGGACCGTGTTGTCCCAACGCCATGCCGACATCGTCATCCCCATGGAGACTTTGTCGACGGAGTCTGGGTGCCGTACGATCAGTGCAAGCTTGATTGGACGCTACAACATCGACATTGACTGGCGCGATTGCCAGATTCCGGTTTATAGTCCTCGTAGCGAAGATGGGCTGTTCCTTGATTTCTGGAATCGCGCCTCCATCCTGGCCGAACGCTATGCCGCTCGTCTTCCTGGATTTTCGACCAGCGATCCACCGGCCCAGGTCCTTCAAGCGAACCCATAGATCCGAGGTCGGGCGCCCGGAGAACCCCCGGGCCGCCGGCAAACGAGGCCCTGCCCACATGAGGCGCTTATGAACGAAACGTTTTCGTTCCCCCTAACCTCGAGCAGGCCGCAAGAACACGGTGTCAGAGACATTCCCGACGCCATACCGGTGGACAAAATCAAGCGGGTATTAATCGTGGCGCCCCAGCTTCTTGGCGACGCCGTGGTCTCGACCGTACTTCTCACGGCACTCAAAAGCGTGGTCCCGCACTGCCTGATCGATGTCCTGGCGCAACAGACCTTATCTGACATCTTCGCTGATAATCCCGACGTTAATGCCCTGCATAAGGTCGATGGACATTGGCGCAAGCGCGGCGTCCTACGTACGTTGCGACCTCGATTGGATCTCATCCGGGTCCTTCGCCGGCAGCGTTACGACCTTTTGATCCAATCCCCGCACAGCACTGACGGCTCGTGGGGGCCAGTGCTGATCTGGCTATTGCGAATTCCCTATGCGGTAGGCGCTGCCGCCAGCGCTCATGGATCACCCCTGAAGCGGCTCCTGTGGCGCAAAACCTTCTCCCACAGGCTCGGCGAAGCGCACCCAGAGCAGCCACCACGCCATGTCGCCGAAGTTCATCTTGACCTCCTAAGACGCGTCGGCCTGCCGCCTGCGCCGGGAAGTCGTGGCACAAGCCTCGTCCCGAACGAGGCGTCCGCAGCACGCCTCGCGACGCGGCTTGCAAGCCTTCAGATCCCTCGCAAACGCTTTGTGTTGTTTGCGCCCACCGCCGGCAACGCC
>JAJYPQ010000042.1 GCA_021795255.1 Pseudomonadota bacterium | reverse complement strand
GCGGTGCCGGCGCCTCTTGCGGCCGACATCAGTCAAAGCATCGCCATTCCCACGATCGGTATCGGGGCCGGATCATCATGCGATGGTCAGGTGTTGGTAATGCATGATGCCTTGGGTTTGGGGGACCGCCGGCCGCGATTCGTGCGCGATTTTTTGGCCGGAAACGGGAGCATCCCCGCGGCCCTCCGTGCCTATGTCCAGGCGGTGCGGGACGGCACTTTCCCGACGCCTGAAGAGAGTTATTCCGGGTGAAGGTGGTGCGTACGGCGCAGGCGCTGTCACAATGGCGCGCCGCCTGCTCTGACGATGTCGGTTTTGTGCCGACGATGGGCGGCTTGCACGAGGGGCATATGGCGCTGGTCGCAAAGGCTCGTGCGTGCCATCAGTTCGTGCTTGCAAGCGTCTATGTCAATCCGCTCCAGTTTGGGCCCCAGGAGGACTTTGGCGCCTATCCGCGGACCGAAGCAGCCGATGCAACCAGGCTCGAGGGGGCTGGGGTCGATACTGTGTTCTTCCCGAGCGACGCCGAGATCTATCCGCGCGGCCGGGCTCAGCAGACTCAAGTGCGGGTCCCTGCGCTCTCCGAGGATTTGTGCGGGCGGTATCGCCCCGGTCATTTCGAGGGGGTGACGACCGTGGTCGCCCGGCTTCTGGGGCTTGTGCGTCCGCGCGCGGCCTATTTTGGGAAGAAGGATTATCAGCAGTGGCGCATCATCGAACGCATGGTGGCGGACCTAGGACTTGGGGTTGAGGTCGTAGGGATGGAGACGGTGCGGGCCGCGGACGGTCTTGCGCAAAGTACCCGCAATCAGTACCTGAGCCCCGAAGAGCGTCAAAAGGCTGCGGGCCTCTACGCCACCCTGAGGGCCGGTGTGGCCTTGACCTGCTCCGGCATGGCGCCCCTGGAGGTGGAGAAGACGTGCCGCGATCGGCTCGATAGCCTGGAGTTTGTGCCGGATTACGTTGCCGTTCGGCGTGCTTTCGACCTCGCAGCGCCTACACCCGAGGATCAAGACTTGGTCATTCTGGCGGCGGCTCGTTTACGGGCAACGCGTCTTATCGACAATCAGGAGTTTAGCCGGCCTTTGCATGCCGATGACGGGCGTTTGCAGTCGCTCCGTAAACCGGGATAATAGGGTCATGCAAAGAACCTTACTTCATGCCAAGTTGCACCGTGTGCGCGTGACCCGAGTCGAAATCGACTACGAGGGCTCGGTGGCCATAGACGCGCTGCTGCTCGAGGCGGCGGGGATACGTGAATACGAGCGTATCGACGTATTCAACGTGCGTAACGGCGAGCGCTTCAGTACCTATGCGATCCGCGGCGAGTCCGGGTCCGGCCTCATCTCGGTCAACGGCGCCGCCGCCCACAAGGCCCAGGTCGGCGATCTCATTATTATTTGTGCTTTTGGTGTATATGATGAGCGTGAGGCCTCGACCATGAAGCCGCGCTTGATTTACGTAGACGAGAACAACAAGATTATCCGCAGTAGCCAGGCCATTCCGATGCAAGCCGCGGGCTAGGTTCAAGGAATTCCTAGACACCCTTTCGCTGAAGCCACTGAGTAAGAAAGTGTCGCAGCCCCGCGAGAGTTGACTGCGGTCAGCTGACGCTATTCCTCTATCCAGGGGCCGCTCCCCAAAAAAAAGGCGGGGCCTAAGTAGGCCCCGCCTTTTTCGTTGATCGTGCCTTACATCAGGTCGATCGGTTCTGCGTGTTCCCCATCGCTATGCACATCCTTCTTTGCCGCCGACAGCACGGCCGCTACGATGTTGATCAAGAGTAAGGTGACCATGACCGGTGCAAAGCCGTGTAAAAATGCCTCTTTGCGTAGCGCAACTGGCAGGTTTTTGAATACGGTCACCTTATACCCGTGGTCGGCGATGTAGTGATGTTCGATCGAGGTGAAGATCACACCCGAGATATCGACTCCGAATATGAGTCCCAAGGCGCGCATCATGTTCAAAATGCCACCGGCCACGCCGAGCCGCTCTTTAGGGGCCGAACCCATGATCGCCGAGTTGTTGGGGGGTGTGAAAAGCCCCATGCCGATGCCGAGGATAACCAGTTCCATGATCAATATGAACATATTCGGGGTCTGGCCCGTGAATATCAGGAGCAAGGTCGCCAAGGCGCACACGCCCATGCCCCAGGTCGTCATAAGGCGCGATCCGTACTTGTCGGAGATATGGCCGGCAAAGGGCGCAACCACCGCCATCGCGAGCGGTATCGGGGTGAGGATGGAGCCTGTGATCGCGGGGCTATAGCCGGCGATCTTCTCAAGATAAAACGGCATCAAGAACAGGACGGCAAACAGCACGTAATACGAGAGCATGCCGGTAAAGTTGCCGGCCGAAAACGCGTAGCGCTTGAAAAGACTCAAATCGATCATGGGGTGTTCGACCCGCATTTCCGTGATCAGGAAGGCTGTGATCAAGACCACAGATAACGCGAAGTAGGTAAGGATGATAGGGGCCGTCCAACCAATGCCCTCGCCCTCGTTGACCGCGAGCACCAGGAACGCGAGCCCGCTGGCGAAAAAGGCGGTACCAAGGTAATCAACCTTTTCGCGCTTGCCGGACGATTCGCCCGCTGGCAGGCAGTAAAGGGCAGCAAAGGTGCCGAGGATGCCGATCGGCACGTTGACGTAAAAGATCGCCCGCCAGCTCACAGCCGAGATCAGTATGCCGCCCACAAAGGGCCCGACCGACATGGCGATGGCTTGGACTGCCCCTTGAATGCCGATCGCGCGGCCGCGTTCGTTGGCGGGGAAGGCTTGGGTAATGAGCGCCACGGAGTTCGCTTGCAAAAGCCCGGCCCCTACGGCTTGCAGAATGCGAGCGCCGATCAGGAAACCGGCGGTGGTCGCAAGTCCGCAGAGCGCGGAGCCGACCGTGAACACGACAAAGCCGGTGTTGTACATCTTGGTCCGCCCAAAGATGTCGGCTAGGCGACCAAAAAGTGGCAGGAAGATTGTGAGCGTCAGCATGTAGGCCATCGCCACCCATTCGATGACAGCCAGATTGACCTTAAAATCCCCTTGCAGGGTAGGCAGTGCGACGTTGACGATACTGACATCGAGCGCCGACATGGTGGCGCCGACAAGGACCGTGGAGAGGATGAACCAGCGCCATTTGGGATGTGAACTAAAGTACGGGTGGGGATACTTCGATTCCACGTAATATTCCTCGTCAAAAGCAGCGACTACCTCACACACGTCCCGGAGGACTGCTGTTGTAAGTTCAGCAGTAAGCTACTTTTGCCAATCTGCCGAAGCCGCTGGAGCTATACCAAAGTCGCCCGGCGCACCTCGTCGTAGCGGGTCTCGAATTCGACTCGCGGGATCCAAAAATGGGTGCCGATTGGGTCGCAAAGTATACGCGTCTCGTCTGTCTCGCGCTAGCACCTTTTCGTCCTTAGTGGCGGTATTTTTTGGGTTTTGGCCGCTTTCGGTGGGCGGCCCGAAGGACAAGGCTCTCGCGGGGGGCTTGAGTCTATGTTTGTGGCTTCCGTTTGCGTGGTGTGATAGCCCCCGAGCAAGGAGCTCTCATTTTGAAGCGCGCGTTCGCCCACCTTCTCCAAAGACAAGCGAGGCCACGAGCCCGCAGCTTGGCTCGAAGGCTCACATTGGGGCCCGACTGTTTTTGGCTCGGAGACCCGATGGCGACGGGTCTTGCGCTCGAGCTTGGCGTGGGACGCCAAGCCGGTGTAGAAGGGGCCAAGGCAATTCTGAACGAGGCGCAGACGCCACATGGAGACACAAGAAAGCGGGGAGGCCGACCCCCCCCGAACGGCCGGCGGCGCTTTGCGCCCCTGCAGTCAGCCTCCTTTACATCGCTATCGCCATCGGGTTTTAGACGTTTGAACGCCACTTGAAAGCGGACGCAGAAGCGCACGGACAATCGGTCTGTTTCGCGCATTGTGTTCGCAGTAATAAGCTAATGAAGACGAATATATTGTTAATAATGAAGGGGACATTGAAGCGGCCACTGACTAGGACAAAGGTCTGGGCCTGATGGAACCGCTGTCGATTGGGGACGGCTCGTCCGCGCGGTCCTAACCTCACTTGCCGATCGCGTGCGCGCGATGAACTGCTACGACAGCAACCGGTTCGAATAACAGGACAATCCACGCGATCGATATCGAACGCGCCTTCAAAAACGGTTACAGCAAGGATGCCCAGAAGTGCAAACTCCAGCGTGAGGCCAAAGCGCCCATTGGATGGGGTCCAGCAGTGGATCGATAGGGGCGGCCGCAAAGACCGCACCTCACCGCCGATGCGGTGCGCGAAATCCATCGCCGCTTCAGCGAAGCGCTGCCGCCGAACCTGCTCATGGTCAAAGATCAGAAAGTGATCCCCAACGCACTTCCGGCAATGGTTCGAGGAGGTCTGCAGCCCGCTCGGTAAGACCGAAACGATCCTCGCTGCGGCAAAGCCGCAGTACACGCCTAGCCCGGATTTACCCATGTCTCGACGGCAGGGGCCCTCTGAGCGAGAAAAATTTCGTGGCCTGCACGTGCTTCTTCCGCACCACTTGCCGCGCTTAAGTCCCCTTCATGGAATATCGGATGAAGGCAGACCAGTCGCGCGCCTATCCCGCTCTGGGTCTAAGAGCAAATTCGGCGCCATAAGCTACCACCAAAACCCGGAGTAATCCTTAAGGCCGGGCGTTATCGCGGCGAACTCTTGCGCTGCAACGCCACCGCCGTATCGTCTTTGTTTTGCTAGGGCAGGCGTTCTCACCTCCGAAAGCACGCGTGCGCCCCGTCCTCCACGGGATGCCGGGGCTGTTTCTCGAAAGGTGAGCCATAACCTAAGTCGCTATGTGTAGGAAGGCCCTGCCGTCAGGCAGGGGGCCGGAATCGCACGGCAAGTCCCTGAAGACGGGAGTCAAACCAGTCACAGAAAATTTCAGGCCGCCTTTAGGTGCAAGGTGGCCTCTTTTATTCCGCTTGACTTCGGTTGATCTTATGTAATAAAACGTTCCACGATACCAGGACAAAGAGGAAGCGTGAGAGGCGCCCTCGTTGGGTTTGGATCCTGGAAGAAAACGGCCCTTGGGCAGAAGGAGATGTCAGGACCTTCGTATCAAGTGTCAAGGAATGGCGATTTAAAGCAAGATGCGACCCGCATCTGTTTTTTGCGCCTGACCGAAAGGATGTGCATAGGACTCCTGTCTGGGGAGCACCTACGTATATAAAGGTAACGGGGGGGGTTTTTGGCAAGGTCAAAACACCGAAGAGGTGGGGCGTTTTCGCGCCTCCCCGGACGGTCCGCGTGAGCGTTTTTTACTCAAGCTGCGCCCGGTATTTCGGTAAATCTTCGATTCTAGAGCCTGCGCTTTTCAATATCGCGAGCCATCGGGCGTGCGCGTGTTCCGCAGCCGGACCGCTTGCGTGCCCTGATCGACCGCGCCCATCCTCGTTATGCCGCTTATGAGACATCACGCCGTAGAAACACCTCGCTTGGCGCGTTTTGACTGCCAAGACGAGGCGCCCTGTCAAAGCCGCTGCCGCGGCACCATGTATTTTTGGGAGCAAAAATTGTATGAACCGTGTCTATCGTTTGGTGTGGTGTCGGGCAGCGCAGAGTCTTGTTCCGGTAGCGGAGATCGTTAAAGGGACGCGCTGTGGGGTGCGGGGCTTCGTCCGGCGGGCCCGTAAGGCCGGGGGGCTTACGCCCCCGGTCTGCGTGCGCAAGCCGTCTTTATTAAGTCTTGCGATGGCGGCCGTCCTGTGGAGCACAGCCTCTGTTGCCTATGCTGTGACGCCAATCAGTGTGACAGGAGGCACAAGCCAAACGTTTTACGGCAATGGCGTGGTTTCGAACGGAGACGCGCTTGCCAATTCGGGTTCTGTCAATTTAGCGACTACCGAAACCCAATTTTTCGGCTATAGCGGGTCAGTTCAATCGGCCCCGGTTCCGGATGGAGCGAGCAGTTTGACTGCGACTGTGAACGGTGCGGGTGGTGCTGCCGGTTTCAACATCGAATCAAACGGTGGAGCAGGCGACTCTATCACTGGCGTGATCCCGCTTACGAGTGTGACAAGCGGCATGCAGATTGTTGTTGGCGGTGGTGGCCAAAATACGGTACCGACCGATGGTCAGGCAGGCGGCGGCGGCGGTTTGACTGGCGTCTTTAGCGGTACGCCCGCGCAATCGACCGCCATCATTGTGGCAGGCGGCGGCGGTGGTGGCGGTAGCCCTTCGGCAAGCGGCACGACGGCCCCAGGCGGAAACGCGGGTTTAAACCCCCCAGCACCCACTGTGAGCTATGGCACTCCGGGCGCAGGTTTTGCCGCCGGGGGAAGTGCCGTTACGGGTGCTTCCGGTACTGATGGGACCGCCTTTGGAAGTGGTGGCGCGGGCGGTTTAACCACGAACGGTGGCGGTTTCGGCGGCGGTGGTGGTGGTGGCGATGGTGAGTCTGGCGGTGGCGGCGGTGGTGGTTTCGTTGGCGGCGCGGGCGGCGGGACGAATGCCAGCAGTAACGGCGGGGTCGGCGGTGGTGGTGGCCGAAGCTATGTGAGTACCGCGGTTGGCTCGTCTTATACCGAAAGCGTGGCCGGCGGCGGTGCCGGCGGCACGAGCACTACGAATCCCAATGGGACCAGCGGATCTGTAAGCCTGCTTTATCTTTTTCCGCACGAATATACCATAGACACGCTTTCCGGAAGCGGCACTTTGTATACGGGTACAGGCACCAATAGTGTCACGCTCAATCTCGCTAATGCCGGAGATAATGGCAGTGGCAGTGGAACCTTTACCGGGGTTATGAGCGGCGGTGGTGGCCTGATTATCTCGGGGGGTACCGAGGATTTAGGGGCTGCGGATACCTACACGGGCGCCACAAGCGTCGGCTATGGCGCTACTTTGATTCTCACGGGAGCTGGGTCTATCGCGTCCTCGCCAGGGGTTACGGTCAACGGGACCTTCGATGTATCGGGGGCCACCACGGCTCCGGTTTCTATCACTTCTTTAGCAGGTATCGGTACCGTGAAACTCGGTAGCCAGTCTTTAGTTCTGACCCAAGCTGCGGGAACTTTTGGCGGGACGATTGCCGATGGCGGTGCAGCCGGCGGCACGAGCGGTAGTCTCGTTATAGCCAATGGTACTGAGACCCTAAGTGGACTCAATACGTATACCGGGAGCACGACCGTTGGAAGTGGTGCAACCCTTGCCGTGACTAACCTCGGAGCGCTCAGCGACTCAAGTGGGGTCATCGATCTTGGGACGTTGGATTTATCGGGACTTTCCGGTGGCGCTGCGACCATCGAATCATTGACCGGATCAGGTACGGTTACACTTGGGACAAACCAAGGTACCGAGTTGGCTTTAACGCATGCCAGCGGGACCTTTGCCGGGACGATCAGCGGTGCGGGGGTTTTTGGTGTCACACAGGGAACAGAGACGCTATCTGGTGTCAATAGTTACACTGGGGAAACGGCTATTGGAGCGAACGGGAATTTAATTCTCGCCAATGCGAACGCCATTGCCGATTCCTATGGGGTATCTGACCAGGGGATCTTAAATATTGCGACCTTGCCCGCGGGTTCGGTCGCCAATATTAAGAATCTGTCTGACTCTGCGACAACAGGCGTTGTCAATCTCGGCACGAATACCCTCAACATCACAGAAGGCGCGGGCAATTTTGACGGTGTTATCACAGGATCTGGCAGCCTGGAGATCAGCGGCAATCCGTCTGGGCAAGTTGAGTATCTTTCAGGCGATAATAACTATACCGGAAATACGGTAATTGCGGCCGGCGCCGAGCTTGGGATCTCGGGTGGCGGCAGTATCGCGACAAGTGCCGTCTTGGATTCCGGGACGCTTACCATAGCGCCCGCCTCGGGTACTGTAAGTCTTGCTTCTCTTGGAGGCGGCGGCGGGGTGCAGCTAGGCGCGAATACCTTGTTCCTGACTCAGGCTGCGAATACGTTCTCTGGTGTCATCACGGGGACGGGCGGCCTTCATGTGGGCGGCGGTAGCGAGACCTTGTCGGGGGCCAATAGCTACACCGGTAGTACGACTATAGATAGCGGTGCATCACTCTTGTTCACGGGCGTCGGGGCGGTGTTTAGTTCGCCTGACATGATCGATAACGGAACGCTCAATATTGCTGGATCCGTTTCGTCCTCTGGGACCGGACCCACCATGGACCAGATTGATAGCCTAAACGGGGGCGGTACCGTTGTTCTCGGTAACAACAGTTTGACGATTCTGCATGCTAACAACGCTGTTTTTACAGGGAGCATAAACGGGGCGGGTTCTCTCTATATGGGTGGGGGTTCAGAGACCTTAGGTGGTGCTAATGGCTATACCGGCACTACCTATATCAATCAGGGCGCCGATCTTGCACTTTCGGGCAATGGGACCCTTGCTTCCACGAGCCTTCAGGATCTGGGCACCTTGGATGTCTCAGGGGCAGCCGGGACTGTGAACGTCAATAATCTTTGGGGTGGGAGTACCGGGCTTGTGAACCTGGGGAGCCGCTCTCTTAGCCTCCAGTCAGGCGCGACCACAATCGGGAATGCTGCTGATACCTTCTCGGGAACCATAAAGGGTAGCGGGGCTGTGACATTAGTAAATGGGACCGAAACCTTAAGTGGGGTTGGTCGCTATTTTGGTAATACCTATATTGATGCGGGTGCCAGGCTTGCGCTTTCGGGAGCGGGGTCCATCCAGGATTCGAGCAGCGTCAATAACAACGGAACCTTCGATGTTTCAAGCCTTAATGTGGGCACCGCAGCTACAATCCAGGATCTCTCCGGGACTAATGGTGCAGCCCTTGTGAATCTTGGTGCTCATAATCTCAATCTCGCGGCCGCAACCGGTGTCTACGCTGGCACTATAAGCGGCAGTGGCGGTTTGGTGGTGTCGGGAGGCCAGGAAACGCTCACCGGTACTAATACCTATAGCGGGGCTACCACGGTAGGCTCGGGCGCCGAATTGCTATTTACCGGCAACGGCAGTATCGCCTCGTCGAACGGTTTAGCCGTACAGGGAACGCTCGATGTGTCAGGGATCACGCCGACAAATTTTAGTACCTTCTCGTCTGTTACAGGAAACGGTGAGATCAGTCTTGGCACTAAGAACCTCGTCTTAACCGGTTACACCAGTAACCCGAGTACCGATTGGAGTTTTCAGGGTCTTCTTAACGGCACGGGGTCGGCCGGCTATTACACCGCAGGCAATACTTTCGTGACCATCGCGAAAGGTCAGGGGAGTTCGGCCCCTACGCCATTGACATCCAGTGTGACGCAGGGTCCGGCGACCGGACAGACAACGGTCACGTTGAATGGCGCGACTCAAAACGAATTGTTTGTAAACAATAACAATACCCTGACCTTAAATCACGCCTTAGTCGAGAACTTCGACACCAAGGGCGGTGCCGGGAGTGGCGGCGGCGCCGGTTTGGGTGGCGCGGTATTTGTCGGGAGTGGCTCGAACGTTATTGTCAATAGCTCGACCTTTCAAAATAATACCGCCCAGGGCGGCGTGGGCGGCGTGGGTACGGTCGGCGGATCTTTGAATAATCTGCAGCCGAGTGGATCGGCAGGCTCTAGGGGCATTTCGGGCACGAGCTTTGGTGGTCAGCCCTTCCAATCTTTTGTGCATCTGACTGGTGGGTCTGGCACAAACGGAGCGACTCCAACGGCCGGCATCGGCGGCGCGGGGGGCTCGGGCGGTGCTGGGGCAAGTTACGGACCTATTACTGGGATCAATAGCTTTGGCGAAACTCTCACTTTGCAAGAAGAGCAGGTCGCCGAGGCTCTTGCCACGCAAAGGTTTGATATCGCAAGTCTTACCCTTGATATCGCTCAACAATTGAAGGATGCCAGCGATTTGGCGCTTGATACGGCGGCCATCGGGTCCAACACAGCGAACGCCGCGGCGACCGAGACGCAGGCCGCTGCCATTACGACAGAGGGCGTAGACCTGACTACTCTGGGCGGTGTCGATGCCGCAGTCGCGATCACAGATGGCGTATCGGCTGCTGTCGACTCGGCTGATGCCGCCGATCCCTTTGAGGCGCCGCTTGCTGCGACCGATGCTGGCGAGAATGTCGCGAAAGCCGTAGAAGATGGCGTCGCAGCCGGCGAGATTTTAGCAAGTGACAGCACGATATTGGCAACCGATGCCGCGAGCACGGCGGCCGCTGGTACCGATGCGGGAGTTTCGGCGAGCGATGCGATCAAGATAGCCGCTGATATCTATCAGCAGGGCGTCGATGTTGCAGCTGAAGGGGTGGATGCGGGGGTTCTTGCAAACGACTCGGCGGCTGTGAGCACCAATATTCAAGGCCTCAATTATCTCGTAACTAACTCCAATAATGGGTTGGAAGGTTACCTTGCCGCGGCCGCTGCCGGCACTATAGGTCAAGGCAGTCGCGGAGGCTCGGGTGGCCTTGGGGCCGGTGGGACTTTTGGATTTGGCGGCGGCGCAGGCGGCGCAGGCGGCGCTGGTGGCGGCGGCGCATCGGTGAACGAAACTATCAACTTAGCCGATGTTTTAGCGTCTTTAGGAATTACGAACGATCCTTTCCCGACGGGGGGCACGGGCCTGTCTGGATTCATCACCTATAGCGGTGGCGCGGCTGGTGGTAACGGCGGCGATGGGGCGGCGGGGGGTGCTGGCGGCTTTGGGGCTGGCGGCGGATCGGGCGGTAATGGCGGCAGCGGCGGAGTGTCGGGTAACGCCGGGGCACCGGCCTGGGTAGGCCAAGTCGGCATAGGGGGATCTGGTGGCCAAGGAGGCTTTGGGGCCGGTGTGGGGAGCATAGGCTCAGGGCTTAACGGTAACGGCGGGTTCGGGGGCGGTGGCTCGGGGTTCGGGGGCGCGATCTTCGTCAATACCGGAGGCGGCCTTACGGTGACCGGGACTAGCTTATTCAAGGGGAATAATGTCATAGGTGGCGGAAGTCTAAACGGCGGCGCGAGCGGACAAGCAGCTGGCACGGCGATATTTGCGATGAAAGGCGCAAACGTTGTTTTCGATCCGGGTGCAGGTCATGTGATCACATTCGATGACGGTATTGCCGATAATAGCGCCGCTAGTATCTCAGGCAGCGGCATCGCAGCAGGTAACGGGGCGGCAATCAATATCGGTAATAGCGGGGCCCCGGGGACTGACACAGGCCTTGTGGTCTTTAATGGTACGAATACCTACAGTGGTGCGACCAATATCTATAGTGGTGTCTTACAAGCAGTCGATGGTGTCGGGATTGATCAGTACAGCAATATCAATATTGCAGGTGGTGTGCTCCAAACGACAGGCACCTTCTCACGCTTTGTAGGCGTAAACCCCAACGATATTCAGTGGACCGCAGGCGGCGGATTCTCAGCGTTTGGCGGCGGGCTTACGGTGAGCTTAGATAACGGCAACCCGTTGATTTGGGGCGGTAATGCGTTTGAGGTGGCCGAGAATCCCTTAGTATTCGGTTCATCGAGCGCCAATGGGAACACGACATTCACCAATGCCATCGATCTCAACGGTGTGACCCAGACGATTCTAGTGAACCCCAATGGGAGCAATACGGATGCCGCGATCATGTCGGGTGTTTTATCTGATGGCGGACTGACCGTAGGAAGCACGACCTCCACAGGCCAATTGCAGCTGACGGCGGTCAATAGCTATGCCGGTCAAACGACCATCAACGCAGGCGGTGATCTGCAATTGCTCAGTAACGGGAGCATCGCCCAGTCCGATGAGATATTAGATAACGGGACTTTCGATATTGCAGGAGCCGCAGCCCCTGTGAATATCACAACGCTTGCGGGATCTGGCGCTATGAATCTCGGCAATACCGGACTTATTCTGACCGCTGCGGGCAGTCATGGGACGGGTAGCGGGGATTTCTCTGGGGTTATAAGCGGAAACGGTGGAATTACAGTCGCAAATGGTACTGAAGCCCTATCTGGGATCAATACCTACAATGGCCCAACGAGTATCGATGCGCCGGCCACACTGCAGCTTATCGGTAGTGGTTCGATCAGTAATACCCTTGTGGTCCAGGACAACGGTACCTTCGACATCTCTGGCGCGAGTGCATCTGAGACCGTGGGAAGCCTGTCCGGAACGGGCGCTGTGATCTTAGGCACTAATAGTCTTGCGCTCACAAACGGTCTGGGGGATGGTCTTCCGAACACCTACGGTGTCTTCAATGGCGCGGTCTCAGGATCTGGTGGCCTTACCCTTATGGGAGGTTCAGAGACCCTAGGGGGCGGCAATACCTATACCGGCGCCACTGCGATAGCGACCGGAGCCGAGCTGCTGTTGGCAGGGTCCGGAAGCATTGCCGACTCGTCTGGACTAAGCAATAACGGAACCTTCGATATCTCGCAAGCCACGGGTCCTGTGCGTCTCACGACACTATTCGGATCAGGAAACGTATTATTAGGCGCAAACAATCTTACCCTCACAGGGGCTAACGGTATTGAGAGCGGTGTTATTGCAAATGGCGGTGTGATGAATGGGATAGGCGGCAGCCTGACTGTGGCGGCCGGCGATGAGAACTTGACTCGCATCAATACCTACACCGGTGAAACCACGATAGAAAACGGCGCGGGCCTTACGCTCACGGGGGCTGGGAGCATTGCGGCCTCAAGTGAGCTTATGGATAACGGTGTCTTCAATATCGCACCGGCCAATGGGCCTACTGTCAGTGTGACGACTTTAGGTGGTAGTGGATCGGTAACACTCGGCTCAAATAGCCTGGATCTGACCGATGCATCGACTACCTTTAGTGGTTCCATCGCAGGACTTGGTGGGCTTAGCCTCGGCGCCGGATCTGAGACCCTAAGCGGTATCAATACTTATACGGGGGCTACTGCCATTGCCACAGCAAGCGACCTATTACTGACCGGTGACGGCAGCGTCGCGAATTCCAGTGGCATTTATGATAGCGGCAATTTTGATATTCAAGGGGCCACTGCTCCGGTTTACGTTGTAAGCTTGTCGGGTTCTGGCAACGTGGCATTGGGCGGGAATGATCTTGTACTCACCGCGCCGCAGTCGACTTATAGCGGCGCGATTTCCGGCACAGGTGGCGTAGTCCTTGATGCGGGCGCTGAAGTGCTAAGTGGCGCCAGCAGCTACTCGGGAGGGACCGAACTCAATGTCGGGACTACGGCGTCGATTGCAGCGGCGGATAATTTGGGAACCGGCCCTATCGTTCTGAATGGGGGAACACTCCTTACTACCCAAAGTCTGGTGGATACGGCACCTATTGAAGTCAGTGCCCAAAATGGGACTCTCGATAACGGCAGTTCTCATGTGGTCTTTACCGGTAGCATCAGCCCCTTTCTGACGCCGTACACCGCGCCTTATGGAACTCTCTTTCTCACGGGGTCTGGCAGTACCGCGTTGAGCGGTACGATCACCGACGTCACCGTCGATAATAGGATTCAGACGATCGTGACAGGAGGCGGGACTGGCGCGGGTACTGGTGGTACAAGCGGCACGGGGGGCTCTGGCGGGACTACCAGCACGGGAGGTAGCGGACTTCAGCTTCAGAGTGGATCTATCACCAATGTGTCAACTTTCAATAATTCCGGTACTATTGTGATGAATTCGGGGTCGCAGATCAATGCGTCTGGGTCAGTCAACAATTCAGGCACCATCACCATGGATCCCACGGCGCTCATCAGTGTTGGCGGCGCTTTTGCTAATAGCGGCACGCTGAATACCGGCTTTGCGGTGACCGGATCTGGGAACGTGGCCACTGAATTGCCGGCATCGACCACAACGGTGCTGCCTGTCTATGATTTTTATGGCGCGGTTGCACCGACTAGCCAGACTACGGTGCAAGGGAACTACACGAGTACCGCGACGAGTAATCTGAGTTTCGGCCTTACGCCTACAGGCTATACGCAGATGGCGGCGTCGGGAAATGTGGTCTTAAATGGTGATCTTGTCGTGCAGGTCGCGCCCGGGAATTTGCCGAACGTCAGAAATACGTACTCCTTAATCAGTGACACCAATGCCGGTGCGCGTTTGTCCGGTCAGTTCTCGCAGGTGACGGTCCTAGGTTTGCCTCAGGGTTACGTCTACAGGCTTCTGTATGTGACAGATCCTATGATGGCTATGGTGACCTATAACCCGAATCAGTTTGCGCAAGTGGCGCAGACCGATAATGAGAAGGCCGTGGGTAATACGTTAGACACAGCGCTTCCTACGGCCTCAGGTTCGCTTTATACCATGCTAAATGCCTTATACAGCGAACCGGCTTCGGGGCAGGCTGCCAGTCTCAGTCAGATGGACGGCGAGAATTATGCTGAGGCAGGGGCTGTGTTGCGGACCGCGAGCAGTAATACTTGGCGCCCTGTCTACGGACGTATGGGCCTTACCGGGACACCGCGCCATCATGACGGTGCCCACGATCCGCATGTCTGGATGGCCACAACGGGGGGTATCGACTCGTTCCAGAATACCGGCAACGCGAGCGGCGTCTCGTCTTCTAATGCGGGTCTTACTCTTGGTGGGGACATTAATCGTGGTCCCTTTACTGTCGGTATGGCAGGTGGTTACGGGCTCGCGCGGGATACCCGCAATAGCCCCGGGGTGGGGACCCTTGCAGCCCATCTCTGGGATCTCGGGGTCTACGGCGATTGGCGGCACGGCACCCAGCGGCTCGGTGGAATGCTTGGTTACACGGGCGGTCAGTTAGCAGAAAACAATGCTGTAACTCTTGGGAGCGGATCCTACCAGACGAGCGGAAGTACTCCGATCTCCCTCTATACCGCCGGGGTACGAGAGGCCGTAGGTTTTCGCTTCCATCAAGTCCATGTCACGCGGATCTTGGGTTTGACCTATGTCCATACTCGCATTGATGGGCTGACAGAAACTGGCGGTGGACCGCTCTCTTTGAACGTCCAAAGCCAGAGTCGTAACAGTTTGCGGGCTCGTTTCCTTATGCGTGCATCACGGTCATTTTCGTGGCAGGGCGTGCATTGGCGTCCAAGTATCAGCGGCGGCGTACGTCAGGAGCTGCTCAATCCCTCAACGGGGGTTCAAGAGAGCTTTACGGGTATCCCAGGTGCTGGTTTTACGGTAGATGGTGTGCGAGCTAACCGTACACTCGGGATAGCAGGGGTCGCGCTGCGCGCTCGCGTCACTCAAAATTTGAGCGCGCAGCTGAGTTACCAAGGGGAGTTCGGAGCAAGTACTACGCTCAATATCTTCTCAGGGAACGTTTCTTACCGTTGGTAGGGAGACCAAGGCCTCTTGGCGTGGCGGCAATGTTAGCAAAAGAGCACAGGCCCTGGTGACCGAAATGGGCCTGTGCTTATGTTCACAACTCTTGGCGTAACTCGGCATCACTCTGGCAAGAACGGCGCGCTTGCCCCATCGACGACCCGCTATGGGTTCTTCTCGTTGCTAAGGCGCCCGAGAGTGCCGCCTGCATGGCGGCCATCGTGTCGGGGGTGTGGTGGTGGGACCTATTGCCTCGCAGTGCTTGAGCGCACCTAAGGATGCCCGGTACGGCGTGGTCGGTGTCTTGTGCCCCGTCGTGCAACCCGATCCGAAGGCCTGGCAAGTGGTTGTGCGGGTACCCGGATGCCGTCCCGGTGAGATCCAGAGGTGCTCGATAACTTTGGTCCATCGTCTGTTCGGTATAGGCGATCATGTAAATCCGCGCTTTTTTGGCTCAAAGACGCGGATTCTGTCTCTTTTGAGGGCAAATGGGTTTGCGGTTCTGAGACCCCCGGCTTGACAGGGGTGGTTTCTAGGCAGGGTCGTTAGGCCCCGCCTTTTTTCCTTCCTCTTGTTTTCTTTGTCAAAAGAAACTTAATTAAGGGAGTCAGCGCCCTTGGGGCAGCAGCGGGGACAAACCCCGGCCTCCTGCTCGTCGTTCATGCGGCATGATAGTATGACTGCAGTGGCGGGGGGAGGAAAAGGACTGGCACGGTCAGACTGTATACAGTTTCCCCCTATGCCAGCTTTCGTTTCTGCTGGAGATAACCCACGAATTTGCGGTAGGTATTTGCTAGCGGGATAAGTTAAGCGCTTGATTTTGTTGGTGCCGGGAGAGGGGGTCGAACCCACACGGTATCTCTACCACCGGATTTTGAGTCCTAAAAGGCCGCATGTCGAATGCCTGCTTCCGGCTGATGGACCAGCGTTATGGCCGCGTATCGACTATCATCACAATGAATTTAGAGCCGTCTGACTGGTATGAGTTGTTCGCCAATAAAGCGCTCGTCGACGCCTTGCTCGACCGCCTCCAGCATCGTTGCATTACCATCCGCATCGACGATGGCCCCTCCCTGCGCACTCCTGAACGCCCTGCATCGGTTTCTGCCGACCGAGCCCCCAAATCCTCTCGACGCGGATCCGTTCCCGCCCCCTAGTTCTCGTACCGCGGGCCTCCCTCACCACTGCCACACCGCGCACCCCGAACACGGCCTATTTAT
>JAJYPQ010000041.1 GCA_021795255.1 Pseudomonadota bacterium | reverse complement strand
CGCGCCACCCCGCCAGCCAGCACCCGGCTCCCACAAACAGCGCGATCACCAGTACCGGCAAGAACGTGACCGGCCAGATGACAGCCAGGATTGCCAGTTCCCCAAAGATCCCGACCAGTGCCACGATCCCCCGCTCTTCCCTGCCCTCGGCGGCCAGCCACTCGTGAGCGTAGTAATAGGCCAAGCCGGCCGGCATGGCGGCTTCGATTGAGTAATAGCCTCCAGCCAGCGGTACAGGGGCCAATACCAGCGCGATAAGCCCGATCAGGATCGCGGCGTCCCGGGCCTCGCGAACAAAAGGCCACGTCCAGAGCGCTTCGGGGTTGTGGCGGATGGCGGGATGACGGATAAAGGCAGATAGCCAGACCGCGGCGATAATGGCGCAGATGATCAGGTCGGACTGCCAGAGTTTATAAAGTAGGGACATACCAGATACCTCCAGGGGCCCGGCCATATGGCGGGCTTCTAAGGTATCGGCTGGCGGGGAAATTGGCGGACTTGATCGCTTCGACGAAAAACGTCTAAGCCTTTGCGATCAGCGGTTTACCCAAAGGTCCGTTTTTCGGACCTTTGGCCTCTATACGCGCCGCCCGATCTCTTTCAAGAGCGCCCGCGTGATCGCGCCCATGGAGCGGTTCCGCTTGCCGGCCCGGATGGCCTGGCGGTCTTTGGCGAACGCGTGGCGCAGCTGCTCTACGAGGCCGGAATCCGAAAGCGCCTTTTCGTCGCCACATCCCCACACGATCTCGCGATCGCGGGCGCGCTTTTCGCGCATGCGCTCGGCGGCGGTCATGGGTCCGGTTTTGCGGGTTGGTTTGCGTGGCATAAGCACACCTCCGTAATTGGCACTGCTACGATGTTATACCGTCACTGTGACGGCATACAAGGGCGCATCCTTGCGCCCTGCCGTTGTCTTAAGCGGCGTCTTGGTGCTCCGCACGCTCCTGGCCGGCAATCAGTCCCTTGATGAATCCGTGCGCCTTAGACGCCTGCGCGGCCGCGGTCGTTATGGCCTTCTTGTCGCCTTTCATAATGGCGATCCAATTTGTAAGATAGTTGGCATGGTCCGGTAGTGTTGCGCCTAAAATCCCTAAGTCGGCGTTCAAAAAAGCGCTTCCTAGCTCAGCGATTAGCTCTTCAAAAGCGTAGGCTTCGGTGCCAAAGCGCCCGCTAAAGTCGCGGTCTAAACGGCTCTTGTGGCCGCTGCTGTGGGTCATCTCGTGCATGGCGGTTGAGTAGAAAGCTTCCGGGTTAATGAAGGCCTCGCGGTTCGGTAGGTGGATAGTGTCGGTCCCTGGGCGATAAAAAGCCTGCGTTCCGCCTATGTGGATAACGGCGGGGCTCGCGGCCATGATGCGCTCGGCTTCCTCGATGCTCTGGAAAGGTGCGCGGAGTTCCGGGGCTGGTGCCTCGATGCCGTCGATTTGGTCGAGGTTAAAAACGCGAAAGCCTTTAGCGACGGCACCTTTCACGGTCTCCGTCTCTCCGTTTTCGTTCTCCCGCTGCGACTCCCAGGGCTTGAAAAATACGCATAGGGTCGAGGTCTCGCCCTTCCGGACCTGACCGCCCATGGCTTCTGCTTGCTTGTAGGTCAGCCAGAACGGGGAACGGTAGTTATGGCTGAGACCTGCGGCCCATAGCGTCAAGATATTGATCCCACTATAGGGCTTATTGGTTGTGAGGTTTAAGGGAAGGCTCGGCTGACTGTCCCAAAGACGGCGGCCTGTCGTTTTCGCGTCCTCCATTGCTGCCAAAATCTGGTCGGTGATTGCCTGATGAATGTCGAATTGTTTGCACCCCTGCGGATTGTTGAGACCCGAACCCTCGACCTTGACTTGGCTTCTGGCATCCGTCTTGCGCTTGTTCGTATTCATGGTGAGTCTCCTGTTTGTGTGGTCCTGCGTCTTGCGTCAACCGTCGCCCTCACTGAAGGCCGCGTCAGCACGCGGGTTTACGACCGGCGGGAACCGTGACAACGGGGGTATCGTTGGCGCGGGACCTGCGAGGGAGTTGCGTGCGTAAGCGGCTTCGGGCGACGGCTTGACGCTGGCAGGACCACAGAGATGAGGAATGGAGAACAGGGGCGGATGCCGGTCTAGGTCATGCCATTGACCGTTTGCGCTGGATTTTTAGGGGTAGTTGGGTAGCGGGTAGAGGTGAGAACGTGGCGCCTAGGGCTTCTCAGGAGGCCGTTTTATTCTGGTATCCGGTCCTACGGGCATCCTTGTGCGATCCTCCGGCGATCCTTGCGCGATGCCTCAAGCATGCCTCAAGCATGCCTTAAGCATTCCTCAAGCATGTTAGCGTGGCCGCTATGCCACTGTTTTTATGGGGATTGCCTGGGCCTGTATGTGCCATGACCCGGGGAGGGCGGACGCTATCTTTTCGGCCAGTTGCGGATCACCCCATATCACGATCGCGCTCGGGAAGGGCGCGGAGCTCGTGCCGCCGCCAAACTTGAGGCGCCCTCTCAGCGCGATCACGTCGGCCTGACCTGCGACGTTATCGTGCCACCAGCGCGTGTCTGTCCTGCTAGGGACAAGCCCTATGATAACGGCGCCGGCATCCGCTTCGGCCCGGCACTTGGCGACCCAGTGGGGAAGGCTACGACTATACGGTGGGTTTACAAAAACGAGGCCGCGCCAGGGCTGCGTCAGTCCGTCATCAGATTCTGTCCAGCGCACGAGCGCCGGTACTGGGCCGTCCGACAAGGGCGAGCATGGGTCAAGATCGAATTCGGAGCGGCCAGCCGCTTGCAGGATAGAGGCCAGAAGGCTCGGCGGGGTTTGCCACGCCTGATCGCGGCTGGACATACATGCCGAGTAGGATTTCCGTTCTGCGATTCTAGGCGTGACCTTGAGGGCCGCCGCAAGGGTGACGTAACTTTGAATAGTCCCCTTTCCACCCGCTAACGCAACGACCGTCGCCCGGGAGAGGCCCGCACGTCGCGCGATATCGCGCTGCCCGACCTTGCCAGTCAGCGCTACCGGATCGGGCCTGAGTTCATAGCCAGCCTCACGGAGAGCGGCTACCAAGACCGCCAGGCGACCCTGTCCCTTCTTGAGTCGATGGAGCGTTTGCCGAGAGAGATTGAGCGGAGGTAGGTGGCCTAAAAAGTGATACATATGCGTCTCATTTTCTAGTCCAGTATAGCCTATAAAAAAGGCCGGGGGTTGGCCCCGGCCTGGTTTGTTAAATGAACTCGTCCATGAGTTCCAGGATCTCGCGGCGAGCCCCTTCGTATTCGAGAATATCGAGGATATCCCCAGCCTTGCCATGGGTTTCCAGCCATGCCCGCACTTCCGCGTCCGTCATCTGGACCTTCTGGCGACACTCAACATTGCCAACCTCGTCGATTGCCTTGATTCCTGGGCCAGATTGGAAACAAAAATAGTCAATGGTGCTCCGCGATCCCTTGCGACCCCGGCGTACCCGATACTCTATGACCTCGCGTCGCGCGCGACCCGCCTTGTCAATAAAGATTGCCTCGGCCAGGTCGGTTGTCTGTACAGTATGGATCATCGTAACCTCCAAAATAGCCGTCATTATTGGCGGCCTATCCTCATCACCATGCACGGAAATTCGTGCATCGGTATCCCTATTGTCCGCAAGGATCAGCCCCGCGTGTTGGCGAATAGCACCCAAAGGAAGGCCGCGTTTGCGCGGTTACGGCATCGGCCTGGTAGGACTGCGATTCCAGCGGATAATCCAACGGTCGATCTGCAAAGCGGCGACGCCCCCGACAAAGAGCGCTGCGCCGACCATAAGAGAGGCTTTCCAGGAGCCAGCGATGTATTGATATAACGGAGACAAAAACCGCCATCCCGGTATCAGCCAGCGCCCGTCAAAATAAAACTCGCGATGCGTAAACATCGCCCGCATATCGAGCCCCAAAAATCTGAGAATGATCCAGGGACGCGGGTCGGCGTGACGGACGGCCCATAAGATCGTACCGGCCAGTACCAATGTAAACGCAAGAAAACGCATGGTTCGCGCAGCCGGACCTATCGTTTTATCCATTTTTTGACCTCCGTTTCTTGGTGGTAGCTTTAGGCTTAGCCGATGTGGCGGCTGTCCCCGGCATGGCGAGTGCGGCGCCGGCCTTCGCGGCTTCTACGCGCTTCACTACGAAGGCTCGTTGCTGTGTCTCGAACTCGATTAGCGTCCGCGCCCCGGCGGCGACATCGGCGAGAAAATCTTCCCACAAACCCGTGACACCTGGGTCGGTCAAGGCCGGCGGCAGAGCCGCGATTAAGATACGGCCGCTTTCAGTGGAAAGGACGGATTTACCTTTGCGCTCGATGAACCCCCGCTTTATCAGGACCTCAAGGATATTGGCGCGCGTCGCCTCGGTGCCGAGGCCGGACGTTTCTTTGAGACGGGCCTTGATTTTGGGGTCGGTCACAAGCTTGTGGACGCTGCTCATTGCAGCAATCAGCGTTCCATCGGTGAAGCGCGCCGGGGGTTTGGTCTGGCGGTGGTCCACACGGCCGTCCTGCCAGTCCACATGGTCGCCCACGCGCATCAGCGGCAAGGGCTGCACGTCCTCGGCGGGCTTATCCTGGCCGGCCAGTACGCTGCGCCAGCCGGCCGCCAGCTGCGTCCGGCCTTTCGCTTCCCATTCATGGCCCGCGCATTGCGTTACTGCCACGGTTTTGGTGTAGCGGTGCGGCGGGTAAAACTGGACCAGATACGCGCGGACGATCAGGTCGTAGACTTGGCGCTCGCTTTCGGACAGCGCATCGACGGATACCTGATCATGAGACGTGGGGACAATGCCATGATGGGCCGTGATGCGTGCGTCGTTCCATGCGGCGGATTTCAGGCTCATGTCCGCGCCCTTCACCAAGCCATCCAGGTCGGGGCTCACGCGGGCCACGGCCGCGAGCACCATGCGCGCATCGGCCCGCTGCGACTCGGGAAGATAGGCGCAGTCGGTCCTTGGGTAGGAAGCCAGCTTGTGCGTCTCATACAAGGCCTGCGCGGCATCGAGTGTGGCTTTGGCGCTCAAACCGTGGCGCGAGCTCGCGACCGCTTGCAATCGCGACAGCGTAAACGGAAGCGGCGGCGGCTCTTGGTCGTCCTCTGTATCGAAAGTCTTGACCGTCCCGGCCTTGTGATCGGCAGCCGTGATAACCGCTTGCGCCGCCGGCAGATGGGTCAGCCGTGCCTCGAGGTCGAGGCCTGCGGCATCAGCTGGCGCTTTCCAGGTCCCCTTATAGATTCCGTTACTGTGACGAAACGTGACCTGCGGGGCATAAAATGTTATGGGGCTAAAGGCGTCGATCTCGGCATCGCGGCGCACCACAAGCGCCAGTGTTGGGGTTTGCACTCGGCCCACGCTGACCACCCCCTGGCCTGCGCTTTTCAGCGTATAGCAGCGCGTGAGGTTCATCCCCGTGAGCCAATCCGCGCGGGCCCGCGCTTCGGCCGCGTCGCGTAGGGGGCGGTAGGCGGTATTGTCTTTCAGGTCGGCGAGCGCCTTTTGGACACTGGCCGGGTCGAGTGCGGCTAGCCAGATCCGCAGGGTCGGGCCCTTCCACTTCATGGCCTCCAAAACCTCGTCGATCAGCAGCTGGCCCTCGCGGTCCGGGTCGCCGGCGTTCACGACCTCCGACGCGTTTTTCAGAAGATCGCGGATGGCGGCCAGCTGTTCTTTAGCCTCGCTCTTCGGAACCTTCTGCCATGTCTCGGGGATGATCGGCAGGTCTTCCAGACGCCAACGCTTCTTGCCCTTGCCGTTCGTGGGCACCGTGTCCGGCAGGTAGACATCGGGCTCGGCCAATTCCAGCAGATGCCCGAACGCCCACGTCACTGTGACGTTATTCCCACACTCGATGTGCGTACGTGTCGGCTTGCGCGGGCCGGGCAATTGCGCGGCAATCGCTTTTCCTAAGCTCGGTTTCTCGGCAATAAATAACATCATACCGCCTCCATTTCTATATCGACCCCGTGGCCGGCGGCCCACTCCGCAGCCTCGTTCGGCGACAGGTCGCGACTGAAACGGCCACGCGTGTCCCACATAGCCGGCCAGATGACGGTCTCCAACACGAAGCCCTCGTCAGTCCGATACAGCATGGCCGTGGCCGTATCCTCCGCGACTACGGCCAGCAGGACGTGCTCGGCCTCAGCCTCGGCCACCTGGCTCACAGGGGCATGTCCTCGTCGGCCCCGATGATCGCGCGGGCGGCGGCCATGTAGGGCATCCCCGCGAATTCGACGCACCACTCTAGGGCCTCCGAGTCGTTGAAGTCCTCCAGAGAGATATCCCCGTCATTGAACGCCACGCCCACGCTTTCGAGGATAAATGTCCCCGAGTCGCCACAAAAATACAGGGTGTGGTGAGTGCCGGACCCGTTGCCGCAGTCCTCCATGTACTCCGCAATCGTTTCCATATCTGCGCAGTTACTCATCTTCGTGTCCTCCTTGGGTGGACTTGTGTTGGTAATAGATATCTCCGCCACCGAAAATTCCGACCGTGACCAGACACACAATCCAAAACGGCGTGTGGTAGGTCAGTAAGCCTAGATCGATGGCGAACGTGATCGTCATCAGGATCGCCGTCTTCATCTTGTTCATGGCCGGCGCTCCCAGGTCTGAATGCGCAACCATGCGGCGTGGCCCACGGCCAGGGCCGCCGTAGCCACTGCGAAGACGGCAAACAACGGCGCACCCGCGTAGGCAAGGTGTTCACCGAGTCCGAGCGCCACAGCGAACAACAGAATCAGTAGCCCCCAAAATGTTGACTCCTCCATCCAGTTCGTGAAGCTCATGGCCGCCCCCGCAAGGGCACGATCTTGAGTTGCGCGATCGCGCCCCGGTGAAAGTGGGCCTCAAGGCGTTGGGATTCGGTCATCCCGATCTGCTGATAGATAGTGACATGCGGCTTTTGCACACTCTCCAGGACCACCATCATGGGCAGTACCTCTACGATCCGAAATGTGTCCACGGCGATACGCGTGTTCCGGATTGAGCGCGCGGGGATCGTGATGATGGGCTTCGGCTTCGCCGGCGCCGGCGTCTGGTGGACGGCGATCTCCGGGGAGGCCACGGCCAGGACCGGGACGGCCAGCAGGGCCAGGGCAATAATGATGTTCTTGTTCATGGTGTGACTCCTTTTTTAGTTTGCCTACCACTCATCAGCACACACGGAAATTATTTGAATGGCAGTACGCGGACACGGTGCGCATCGCCGACAATTTCGACCTGCTCTCCCACATGGAAGGCCACGCCCTTGACCGTCGGTTGCGGGACGGCGATCGCGTGCCCATTCGGGAACATGACCGTAATGAGCACGCCCGATACGGTGTGCTGAGAGCCCACGAGCGTGCCGCCCAACCAGCGCCGCGCCCCCTGTGAGGGCGGCGTGAACCGCCGCGGGCGAGCGCGCGACAGGGCTAAAACTTCTTCGCGGACATCGGGCGGGAGTCGGTAGTAGTCGCCAATCGACCGCCGGATAAAAGGCCTCCAGGTGGCATCAGCAAAGTCTTTCGTCATGAATGTTCCTCCACTGTCAGCCCGCCCCATGCGGGCCTCTACCGTTATCAGCGGGCGAGGAAATTCCGGACGCCGACCATAAAAAAGCGGACCTCGAAGGGTCCGCCTACGCGGTCACGGCCATGAGTTTTGATGGATGGCCGCTCGCGCTGCCGGTGTTCGCCACCTCCGGCTGGGCTCCCGGTACTGATTTGCGCCCCGGGCAGCGCTGTCGATGTCTAAAAGTGGTCGGACAGGGTGAGGCCGACCAGGCGTGAACGCGCGCTCGTCTCGGTGATTGTGTTCGTCGTCTCGCTGCCCGAGGTGTTGTGGGTGAAAGCCGCGTACAGCCCCACGGATACTCCTGGACGCACGTCGTAGGACACGTCCACGGATTCGCCGGCCGAGTACGAATCCCACGGACGCGAGGGGTTGAAAGGCCCCGTGGCGGTCACACCCTGGAAGCCGCCCACGTAGCTCACGCGAGCACCCACTCCATGCCAGCGGGGCGTTTGGACGGCCACCACATACCCGTCCGCTGCCTCGCCTACGGTGAGAACGCCCATCCCGTGGACCGGCCCATGCCCGTAAAAATAAACATGGCCGAGGATATCGCGCGGAGCGCTCATGCCGGGCGTGGACCATGGGCTTTGGCGGTAAGTCAGACGGGCGATGGTCGCCCCGCCAGCGGCCTGCGGAGAGTAGGCCAGGGACACGGTAGGCGTTGCGCGGAAGCGGGCAATGTCAGCCCCGCCAGGCGTACGCCCCATCGTGTACCCAACCGCTGCGCCCAAGGACAACTGCACAGGGCTCTCGGGCACGAAAAGGCGGCTCACCCCCATCCCGATACGGGCATGGACGAAAGCTACGCCCGGCCCGACCCCAGCCTCGTCCAGACCGCCGGATAGCAAGAGCGCGCCGGTGTCGCCGGCCACACGCGCTTGTTGCGATGCGCTACGGAACTCGATGCCGCCCGCAAAACCGTTGGCGCCCGTGGACTTCTGGCTCAAGAGCGCCCCGGGTCCTGGACCGGGCGAGCCCACCAAAAATACCGGGTTGGGTTGATAGGTGCGGGTGGTCGTGGAACTCTGGTCCCCGAGTCCCCACATATGGACCCCTGCCAGGGCTACCCCGGGCAGAGCGGTCGCCAGGATGGTGGCCAGTGATAAGAGCTTCTTCATGTCGGTGTACCTCATGTAGCCCCCGGTGTGGGGGCCTCTAATGGTTATCGGTAGGGACGGAAATTATTTAGTGATCGCGGACGAAATCGAGCGCGAAATCGCGGACACGCTCGGGGTCGCCTGCTGACGCACCGCGCGCAAAACCTTGGCGAGCGCGAGCGCGTCCCGAGTCTTGCCGATACCGCCCTTGTCCGCCCCCTCCCGCCCATAAACTTTCTGGAGTTGCGCCATGGACTGTTTCATATAGGTACCTCCAATGGCCCCCGTTGTGGGGGCCTTACCCTCATCGTCAGCGACGGAAATTATTTAGTGATCGCGCCCAACATCAGGAGAGGGAGTAAGAGCGGAATCGGAATCAATGGCCTCGAGCCAGCGCGCAATCTCCTCGCCCACAGCGATCGTCTGTTTTATGGTCTGGCAAAGATCGGCCGCCGCCTTTCCCGCATCTGCCCGAAGCCCTGGCCTGCGATCCGGGCGGAGGGAAGTCATGCGACGGATGGCGACATTCACTGAACCTCGGCGATCAAAGACCTGGTCAGTGAGGGCGAGCAAAGTGTCCCAGGCCTCGGCGAGATCGTCTTTCTCTGTGTCATGCGTTACGTCATTCGTCATAAAGCTCAACTCCTCATATAAGGTGTGTATCAGCGACTGCGCCCCAAGTCGGGTGAGGGGGTCTCGTGCGCGTGTTCGGGCTCTGTGCGCGGCTTCCACCCGGCGTTCTCATCCTCACGGGCGCGCTCGGTGGCATGATCAGGCTTCGGTACCGAATCCAGATCGTAGCCATCCAGACGGACCTCGTAGGCGGTCTCCTTTTGTTTTGCCGTTGACCAGGATTTTGCGAGATCGTCTTTGCTGTTGGTGAAAATGACCGCGTTGTCCGTGCCCCGAGACAGGCCCACGTACCCCTGTCGCGCGGAGGCTGTGGGGCTGTCCGAGTGGTGGCCCATGATAGGCGTGCCTGTCGTGGCCGATTGAGCGCTGTTGGTCGTCACACAGTAGGCGTGGTCCACGTGATCGCCGCGGCGCAGATCGACTATCTCGCCGCGGTCCGTCGCGACCTCGATCCGGCCGTCCTCGATTTGACGGACGGTCCCCCGATCGCCGTTCACGATTCCCCGGTCAGGGTCGTGTGCGCGAAAATACACGCGGTCCCCTTCGGATACGGTGAGCTCGAACTTTTTGGAGATCGTGGCCTTCTGCGCGATCTGCGGCGACCACTCGATTTTCTGCCCGTCCTCGCGGTCCACGAGGCTGATCTTGTTGTGGTCGGGGTCGATGGCCGTGATCTCGTACTGGTGGGTGCGGTCCACGGGATCGGTTACCCCGTGGGACTGATAATCGCGCCGAAACTCCACGACCTGGCCGACCTCGTAGGAACTCGCATGCCGTATCTGCTCTTCCGTAAAATCGAGCTTCTCTGTAGCCTCGATCTTGACCTCCGCAGTCGAGAGCTCGCCCCGTTCCTGTAAGTCCTCCCGCACGCCCGCATTGATCTCCCGGCGCACGACGTTGGTGCCGGTGATCACCATGTGGTTGTCCCGGTCCTCCCGGGGCAGGTCCGTCAGGTAGCGCGCGGCCGCCCCGGCGATCAGAGATTCCTCGGCTACGCGTTTCTGGTGCGGGTTGTCGAACCGCACGTCTTTGAGGGAGGACAAATCCACTTCGCGCATAAACGGCTTGGCGAGCTCGGCCCCCTCGGCCGGCCGTCCGGCCGCAAACGCCTCGACGCACGCTTTCAGGTCCGCGTTTTTCTGCCGCACGATCTCGTCAAGCACTGCCGTCGCCACATGGTCCTGCATCTGCCGATGAGGGGCACCGGCCTCGATGGCCTCCATCTGCCGGAAGTCCCCCAAGGACACCGATCGCGCCCCGGTCTTTGCGATCTTCTCTGTCAGGTCCGCCATGGTCGCCGCACCGACCATGGAACACTCGTCCACGATGATCAGGGTTTTGTCGTCAATCTCTTTGGGCATCGAGGCGCACGCCCGGGCGATCGTGTAGGTGTTGGTGATACCGGCATCGCGGAGCTCTTGAGCGGATTTATGCATCGGGGCCATCCCCACGACCTGGAAGCCTGCGGCCTCGGCTTGTTCCCGGACCGCCTTCATCGCTGTGGTTTTTCCGGCTCCAGCCACCCCTTGAACGACCGTGAATCGGTCGGGCGATTCCAGAATATGCGCGCATGCGTTGCGCTGGCCGATATTGAGGGTTTTGCCGTCCGCCGTGACCATGACGGGCGGCGCGTTGGTTATGATCGGCTGCACAGCACCGAGGCCGTCTTTTATGCGGGCAATGAACTCCCGCTCGCGCATGATGGCCTCAGCCGTCGTATAACGCCCCTCGGTGGCGGGCAGCAAACGGCAGGCCTCGGACTCGCGGGTAATCGCCTGCTCCAGATCGTGGCCGTCCACAAGGCCCGCCGGGAGAAAGGCTTGGACAGCGTCAATGAGCTTGCTCTGCGAAAACGCCGACTCCCGTTCGGCCAGGTGGCGTACCGCGGCCTGGACGCCGTCGGTGGCAATCGCTTTAGCCGTAACGGGGTCGGTAGGCGTGACCGGACCGCGTGCCAAGGCTTCTTCATAGACATACGAGGCCTGCGCCTGCGCGGCTCCTGGGGTGGATGTCGGGCCCGGGCGCGTAACCGACACACGCTCCTGGTCCAGGGACGGACGAACAAGACCGACCGCCTCCGCCCGCGCGCGCCACTCAGCGCGGAGTTCGGCACCGTCTTGCTTTTCTTTACCGCGACGGGTCGCCAGGTTCGCCGTTTGCTTCTCGGCGGTGGTGGCCGTGGCGCGGGTTTTCCCCTGACGCGCCAGCTCGTCCACGATCTGGCCGGAGCGCGCCGAAAACATTTCGATGATCTCGCGGGAGACCCCTTTGATCTCAAACCCGTCTTTGGTTTCGTAGAGTTCATAGCCGAGGGCGCGAATTTCCTTGGCGAGCTCCATGCGGTAGATGGCGCCGGCCCCTTTAATCCACCCCTCGTCCATGCCAAAATTTATGGACACCCACTGACCATCGGGGCGTTGGGTCACATTCAGCACCACGGCGTGCGTGTGGAGCTGGCAGTCCACCACGCCATTGACGGGCCGGTCCGTGACGTGCGGGTACAGTGCGGCGCACAGGTTCCCGGTCAGGACCTTCTCGGAGCCGCCATGCTTCATGCGGGCGAAGACCTGTTGTGCCTCGATCCGCGCCATCGTCCGCTCCACAGCACGGTCATGAGCGCCGATCAATCGATCGTCGCCGACGGCCAGGGCCATGATGCTGACAGATTTGGGCGGGGCAAATTGCAGGTCCACGCCTGGGCGGCGCTTCGCGGGATCGGCTATGCCGACCTGAAAGCTGTCCTTCCCTTTACCGAATTTTCCCTCTAAAGCCCGGTTCCACTGCTTCTCATGGATAGGGCCGCGCAGGCCGAGAGCGTCCGCGCCACGGCCATACCACTGGCCGCCACCGTAGGCGCTGGCCTCACTGGAATAATACGAAGCGATCCCCTTTTCGGCCGAGTAGTAGGACCGGGCCTGTTTTACCGAGTCCAATGCTTTGATAGTCATCATGTGATAGTCCTTATATAAGGGGGCCGTCCTTGGCCGTTTGCCGTCCCTGACAACACCCCCGCATGGGCGGGGAAAGATTGCCTTTATTGGCCGCCCTCCTTCGTGTGGTCGGCAACCTCCGTGCCCCGCGCGGTGTCGCCAAACTGGCTTGCCTTCTTCTTTTCGTGGCGGCGTAGCCCGATCTCGGCACCCACCACGATTGCGATTGCCAGAAACGTGGCGCCGTTACTCCCGCCCATCAACTCCGTCAGGACCAGGACGGCCAGCATCCCGATGAGAAAATATGAGAAAATTAAAAACGCGCGCTTATAGGCCCTTCCTACCAGCCGCGCTAAGGCACTCGCGCCTTCGGGTCGTGCTGATTCGTTTGCCATATCAAATGCTCCTATGTGTTGTTCGTATGTATCATCATCGACGGAAATTCCGTGCCCTTACCATTCATGCCACCGGGGCCTCTGCGCATCACTCAGAGCCGCCCCCAACTGCCGCAGCAGGGATGACGTAACGAGATCGGTCGGCCCCTTAAGGAGCGCCGCCCCCGGCGGATACTCGCGAGAGACGATCTCGACCAGCGCGTCATAATCGGACAAATATTTAGCCGCAGTGGCCGCCAACTGCTTGCGGGTCATACGGCGAAAGCCTGGCTGGGTCTTTTCTATGTGCAGCAGAATCCCGTGCAAAATCTCCTGAGTCCCTATAGAGAAAAAAACATCCTGAAAAAATGGTGGCACCCAGGCTAGCTCCGCTGTCATCGCCTCAACATTCCTCGTTTTCATATATGCACCTCGTTTTCGATTTTGGGCTCCGATATCGGGGCCTCTATGGCTATCACCAGGCGCGGAAATTCCTCCCCTATGGCGGGGCTCATAGATCCGGCAGATCGGGGCCGTCCAGGCCTGCACCGGGCGCATCGAGGCCTGGGCTAGCCGAAGTACGCGTAAGGCCTGCGGCGTCTGCCAGCGACGGGGCTTGCGGTACCGGCGGAGGCGATGACAACGCACGGTCCTGATAGGGCTCGGCCAGGGTCGCGCGATCACAGGGGGTCAGCTTGACCTTTTTGACCACGGGATCGTTCGGGATGCGAAGGTAGCCCACGAGGTTGGGCAGGGCCAGGATCTCACTGGGCAGGATAGCGGCTTCGATCGAATGCTGTTCGCTCGTGCTGGAGCCGCCCCCGCCAGAGTTCTGCGACTCGCTCGAAACTTTGCGAACCGTATGGCGTTGTCCGAGGGAATCGGACAGATACGTGGCCGTCTCAGAGTCGCCGACTCGGAGAGTTAACCGCGTTGACGGATGAGACAGGATAGCGGCGGCGGCGTCGCGGCCGTGGGTGTCTCGCACCTGCGCGATCGTCTGCACGCCTAGCACAGCGCACGCGCCGAACTTCCGCGCGCCGGCCAACAGCAGGTCGAGCGACGGGAGTTTTTGGAGCGTCGGCAACTCGTCGAGGATAAACCAGATGCGCCGCTCACGGTTGGGCGACAAGCTCATAGCGGCCTGCACGGCCAGCCCTATCCACATACTGATCAGCGGGCGGATGCTCTTATGGACATCGGCCCGACTCGTGATAAAAAGCCAGGAGTCTTTAGACTCATCCTTTACCCAATCGCGGATAGAGAAAGGCGCGGGCCCGGGCGGTGGGAGATACGAAAGCGGCTGGACATAAGTCGCACATTCGCCCCGACTCGACGCCAACATCTGTGGGGGCCCTGCGAGTCCAGCCAAGCCTTGGGCCTTGAGGGCCATCAAAAGCACCTCTTGGTCCTGCGCAAAAATGAGATCAATCAGACCCGCCAGGTCGGTTGTGGCAGCAAGCGCAGCGCGTAAAATGGCGCGAGCCGCCTGTGCCCAAAATTGGTTCTCTCCTTGCCCGTCCGGGATTAGAGCCTGGGCCAAATTCTCATACGCAAAACTGTCGCGGCCCTCAGCCCATGGCGACCATAAGGCACTCCGGGAATCGACTGGGGACAGGATTATGTCCTGGCCGGGCCGGTAGTAGTGGGAGACGAATTCGCCGGTGCTGTCATATACGACCGCACGCTGTTTGCGAGCCCGGATAACATCCATAACCGCTTCACATACCACCGTCTTCCCTGTTCCGGGGCTCCCCACCAACAACAGATGCTGCGCCTCCGAGTCGCGGGGAATAGCGATTCCGCCAATGTTGGTTTGATCATCAGGCGTACGCCGGCCACGCTTCGTTTTGCTATCTACCTGGGTCCCCCTGACGGTGTCGCCAAACTGCTTTTCTTTGGTGTCGCTGCCCGAGTATTTGGCGTGCAGGACCAAACCCATGGCCGCTGCCGCGACGGCCGGGCCGAGGACGTTGTGGGTCGCCCAGTAGCCGACTGCGGCGGCTGAGGTGAGGCCAATAACGCTATTCAAAACCTTACTCATGATGAGGCTCCTTTTGGGTCTTTGGGTTTGGCACCTCGGGACGCATGTCGAGGCCGATGTAGTCGGCGCGAACACCCCATGCGCGCCAGGCCGCAAATTGGGCGGCACGATGCTTCTTGAGAGCCGCCGTCTGTTCAGGCGTAAGCGCAGCGCGGGCTATGCTTTGCGTTTCGTAGGCACTGACGGTCGCTGCCAACATCAGCGTTTCAAGGCGGCTTATAGCGGCCGCCATGTCACCAAGTGGCGGTCCAGTCGGAGTGTCATGAGCGCTCACAGACAGGAGGGCACGGATATACCCAGATGGGCGCACCCCATGATCCCTGGCCAGGGCCTGGAGACGGCTCCACTCCGCCTCGTCCAAGCGAATTCCAATGCGGCGAGCTTTCATACGTCATTCATCCTCGATTCCCAGTCACACCGTTAGATCAACGCCAACGGAAATTACGTGCCCAACTTGGTAACGTGGCGAGCCAGGCAGACCGTGCGCCCTGCGAGCGGCCCGCAGAGCGGCTTGCCGTCGCTCCCGACTTCTAAGACCCAGCCATGAGGGGTGATACGATGTTGGGCTGAGGCGACATACAAAATGCCCTTGCCGCCTGTGAACATGCCCCCTATGAAAATGGCGAAGACCAGAACGGCCGCCAGCGTTATGTTTACCGACAACCTTTGGAGAAACCCCGTCCAGGTATGCCGGCGCGCCGCTTCAGCCAACGCGTCCTTCCATTCCCCGACAATCCGGGTCTGATTCTCTTGGCCGACTTTGGGGAGGTCCGCGGCGGCTTGCCGGAGAGTTGCCGCCCCTGCGGTCACGGCCGCGTTTAGACTGGTCGTGACGGTGTTCGCAATGGCTGTCTCCATGACGGCCTTCACGTCCGCACTTGCCTTGGCTGCGCCATCCGCGACGGCCGAGGGAATATCCTGGACGGCTGTCTGGACTTTGACGGCTGCCTCACCGGCCGACTGCGCGGCGGCCATGGCGTTTGCGGTTGCGGCGACGATGGGCCAGAAAGGATCGTCTGGTGTCGTGATGTGGTGTTGTGCGGCCAGCATCAGAAGCGGTTCGCGTAACGCGGCTGGCACGCTATTGAGCGCCAGGTCGCGTACGGTTTGTGGTGTGGCTGTGGTGTCGTTCATATTCATGTCCTCAATGTAAGGCCCGGCGGGGTGGCCGCCGGGGGATGGTTTATTGGTCGGTGAAGAGCGCAGCCACCGGACCCTCAAAGCTACGGCGGCACCAGTCCAGTACGTACTTACGCGTGATCGTGGAAAGCCCAGACCCGGGCGCGGCAAGGTCCGTATAACGCCCCATGTGCTCGCGGACCGCGTGCATGGCGGTATCCGTGAGCGCGGGCAAAGTGGCCTCCAGTCCACCGGATTCCAGCCACGCGGCGCGAGCCTTATGGCGCTCCCACAGGAACTTACGGGGGTCACCATAGTGCGCGTTCGGAATCGCAGTCTTATGGTCTGCGAGACGGCACAGAGCGGAGGATGATGATAGGGCGGCGGAGTTTTCATCGGGACCGACCACCCAGCCCACACGAACGCTGTACCCCAGCTCGTGCGCCGCCTCCACGAATACCGCGGCCTGGCGGTCGATCGTGGCGCTCGCACTGGCCGGGGTGTTGACTATTACGGTATCTGGAAGTCCTTCGCGCTCCAGGGCCTCGAAGACGCCGATCACTGCTTCCTCGCTGGCGTCTGGGCGGGACAGGTCCACACCAAACCCCGTTACCCCCGCGACGCCAGCAAACCGGGCGGCCACATCATCGATCGTAGCGTCGCCTTCTATCACGCAAACGGGGCCACGGGTCAGGGCAAAATCC
>JAJYPQ010000466.1 GCA_021795255.1 Pseudomonadota bacterium | reverse complement strand
CTCGGCGGCTTCATAACAAACTACGTCTTTCTGATAGCCGGGGTGATCGGCGAGGCCGAGTTCAAGGGTATCGAGGCGGTCCGTCATTTGCGCCGCCACACCGAAACCGAGGCCAACCGCTATCTGACTCTGTGCCAAGCCCATGGCGTGGCCGCGACCTGGTTTGCCGCCTATAGCACTGACCGGCGCCAAGCACTCCTGGAATTGAGTCAAGCGGCGCGCGCGGCCTTTCCCCAAAGCCTGTTCTTTGCCGGGCGCCTGATCGACCCCCAGCTGAAGACCCCTTTTCAGGGGCTGCTCCATGATGACATCGGCTTTGCCGTGCAAGACCACATCGAGCGCGAGGGATTTATCATGACCATTATCCCAGTCAATGTCCGCGGTATCGTAGTCCCTGAGAAACCCCCGGCGCTCGAGATCTTTAGGCCCGCCAACGGCGGCGAATAGGCCGGGCCAGGACCTGAGAGACAGGACCCACCGCGCTAGCCCCCGAGGGCTCAGGCATGGGACCGCCTGGCCCGCCGCCGGGCGGCGCCCCGGCGGCGGGCCGGCGGCGGGCCGGATTGGGGGGTCCGGGCATCAGGCCCCAGCCATCATTGCAATATAAGAGGCAATATATTACTCTTTATCATTATTTTTTAATTTATTAGGCCCTATAATGCCTGTTATTTTAAATGAAATGACAGCCGGCGAACTGCGCGTCCTCTTAGGCGCACGGATGCGTGCCTTGCGCCTGTCGGCCAACCGCGACCAACAGGAGACGGCGCTGCGCGCCGGGATCTCGGTGCGCGCTCTGCGTAACCTCGAAGGCGGCGCCGGCTCATCCCTCGATACCTGGCTGCGGGTCTTAAAGACCTTGGACGCGCTGGCCGGCCTCGAGGCGCTAGCACCCGAGCCGACCGTGAACCCGCTGGCTATGCTCCACAGTCAAGCCCCGCAAAGGCGGGTGCGCCGCCCCCGGAAAGGTCGGTCATGACCACCGCCGCGATCGAGGTCAAGCTGTGGGGCCGCCGGGTCGGCGCGGTAGCGCCGGACCCCGCACTGGGTTGTTATGTGTTCGCCTACGCCAAGGAATGGATACATACCGGCATTGAGCCGGCACCCCTCACGATGCCTCTGGGTCCCAGGCGCTACGCTTTCCCAGACCTCCCCCAGGCGACCTACCGCGGTCTCCCCGGGCTCCTTGCTGACGCCCTGCCAGATGACTTCGGCAACGCCATCATCGATGCCTGGATGGCGGCCCGGGGCATTGCGCACGGCACTATCAGCGCCCGCGACCGACTGGCGTATATGGGGAAGCGCGGCATGGGCGCCTTGGAGTTTCAGCCCGCGCGCCGCACCCAAACGGCCTATCGCGCGGCCCTCGACATGCGCGCACTGGTCGAAGCCGCGCGCTACGCGGTCCACGGGGATCTCTCGCACGAGTCTCTGGCGACCGAGGCCCTACAAAATATCGCTGGGGTAGGAACCTCTGCAGGCGGTGCCCGGGCCAAGGCGGTGGTCGCCTGGAACCCCACGACCGGTGAGATTCGTAGCGGACAGTTGGCAACCCAGCCGGGATTCGAACATTGGCTGCTTAAGTTCGACGGCATGGGTACGGACACGGAGCTGGGTGGTTCGCGCGACTACGGGCGGATCGAGTATGCCTACGCCCTCATGGCGCAATCGGCGGGGATCGCTATGATGCCAAGCCGCCTGCTTCTCGAGAATGGACGCGCGCATTTCATGACCCAACGCTTCGATCGCACCGACAACCGCAAGCACCACGTCCAAACGTTTTGCGGGCTAGCCCACATCGACTACCGCAAACGCGGCGTTCACGCCTATGAACAACTGTTCTCGGCCGCTCGACAATTGAGCTTGCCGGTCGAAGACTTAGACGAACTCTTTCGACGCATGGTCTTCAACGTTATGGCCAAAAACTGCGACGACCACACCAAGAACTTCGCCTTCATTCTAAAAGAAGGCGCAGCGTGGCGCTTGGCGCCGGCCTACGACGTGACCCATGCCTACAATCCCGCCGGGGAATGGACCTACCAGCACCTGCTCTCCGTCAACGGACACTTTCGCGGTGTCAGCACTATCGATTGCCTGGCAGTGGCCGACCGCTTCATGATCCGTCGCGCCGCCGATATCATGGATCACGTGCGCCGCGCCCTTGAGCTCTGGCCTGAATTCGCCGAGCAGGCGGGTTTGCCCCACGCGGCGGCAAAGCGTGTCGCTCGCGACTTCGTCTCCCCAGCCCGCAGCCACCCTTAAAGCCACTCCTCCCGCAGAACGCGGTCCGGGCCCCGGCGTCTGGCAGCAAGCTTACCTTGCTATTCCTTTACCGCATCAGCCCCGCCGCTGAAGTACAGCGTATGGGCCAAGAGGTGCGAGAGTCCGGCGTACTCCCGACGATTGGCGGGCACGAATAAGCGCGCCCCGTCTGCGCGCCGTAGGGATTGTGTCGCCTGCTCCCCGGCCGGTGACAGCAAGGCCTCGCGAATCCGTGCCTGGAGAGCGGCCGGTATCTCTGGACCTGCGGAAATCGCCCGGCTCGGATAGGCTTTGGTGCGGTACAACACCCGGATCGCCCGCGCCTCACCCGGAGGCAGGCTCTCAAGTCCGGCCATGGGGACCAAGGTGGCGTCGCAGCGATGCGCCATGAGGCCGTGAAAGCCTTGCAACCAGCTATGCACGACCACCAGAAACGGCTGCCGAGTGACATCTGAGAACTTGCCAAGAAGCAGCAAGGTGGCAAGGCTCGGCGGCGAAGCGGCACACACCGAACGCCCGGTCAGTTGGGCGAGCTTGGTCATCGGCTCGTTGCGGCGCGTAATCACCGCGTACCCCGAAGACCCCGGTAGGCGCACCAAGGGGACATCACCCAGATAGTGGTCGCGCCAACTCGTAAAATGGGGCCCGTCGAAAACCAGATCGTACTTCCCTTGGCTGACGTCCTGGCTATACGTTAACCAATTCGTGGCGGGTTGAAAGACAATTTGGTGCCCTGTGACGCGCGTAAGATAGGCGGCAATGGGGCGAAACAAGGCCTTTTCCGCCGCCACAGACCGCCCAGGGGGCGTACCGAAAAGCCACGGTGTGCGCGCCCTTCTCGGGGTGGGACCGTGAAGCGCATGGCCTGCATCCAAACGCTGCACGTAGGCTGCAGAGAGCGGGTGGGCGTCATGAGCGAGGGCCGGCCAGGCGGCCGCTAAAGCGAAGGTGAGGATAGTTCCGATACCACCAATGCGTGTCCCCATACAATGATTCCTCCCTGTGACGCTCCTTATCTCCTAAGTCCTCATGTTCCATACCACCCAGCGGGCTCGGCATGAAACTCCTCCGTTAACACTAGCCAAAGCCGGGCCGCCCACAGCGGCTTTGCGACCAAGGCCCCTACTTCAAGGATTAACGGTCTGGCCCGCCCGATGAAGCCGACCAGCGGTCCGATTCGACATAAGACGCCACCCCACCCAAGACCTCCGCCCGGGATCCCCTTAAGCGCATGGTCCTCACGAGAGACGCGCTTATGATAGGGCGACCCAGCCGCCCGAACGCACCCGGAGCTCGGGGCATCGCGCTCCCGTCTGTGCCGAAGACCAGGCTCGGGCGCACCGCGTAGTCGAATGGCTCTGGTTTGGATTAGGCGAGAAGACAGTCGAGATGGGCCCGAATCGCGCAGTCGGCGCCCGGCCCGAACTGGGTTTCTGGGATCACGAAGTGATCGGTGAAGAGGTAATCGAACACCAGATCGCGCAGACCGAAGACCCCCATCAGCCGGGCCTCGTAAGAAAAGTCATCGGGCATCGCGATAAGCTCGGGCCAGCGC
>JAJYPQ010000465.1 GCA_021795255.1 Pseudomonadota bacterium | reverse complement strand
GACCGGCCTTTTTGAGCGTGGTTGGGCTGGCGCCCCAGGGACCGTAAGCGAAAATCAGCGTTACAAGCAGGCCTATGGCGAGCGCCAATAGGAATAACCGCAGCCACAATCTAGTGCGCATGAGAATTCTCCGCGTGGGTAGCGAGGTAATCGAGAGTAGCTATCGCATGGCGCGATCGCTTTTGAGCTGCCAGACCGTCAGTTCCATGGTGCGCACCTCACCCGCGTAACGCAGGGTGCGCAGCAGCGAGACACGGCCGTTGGCAAACGCCATAAGCGCGGCGTGCAGGGCCGCACGGCCCTCCGGTAGACGCCGAGTTTTCAGGAGTTGCAGGCGGGCATTGGTGCTGTCGTAGGCTACATAAGCCGCTTGAATCGCTTCGAGTAGCGCTAGGCGCGTGCCGTCTTCCTGGTCGTGGGCCGCGGCCAGATTGGCGGCCCGTCGGTTGATGCGCTGGTCTTCGCGGGCGCCGGGAAAGAGGGGCAGGCTCATGCTAATCTCCACAGAAAACTGGTTCGGAGAGCGAGGACCACCTGGGTATTGGGGTGCCGTTCGGAACCCATAGCTCGCGCCAATCGCATACTGCGGCAAGAGATCCCGGTGCGCTGCGCGCAAGAAAAGGCGGTCGGCGCGGATCTTTTCGGCGCGAGCCTTAAACGCCGGCGTATCCTCAACCTGGGCTAGTAGCACAGCGGCCGCTGGAGGGCTTGGCAAGCGCGGCCGCGTGTCGGCTATATGAAGATGGCGCAGGGCCAGCAGTTGCTCAAGCGTCGCCCGAGTGGTCACGAGTGCCGCTTGTACTTGCAGAATCGTATCGCGCACACCGCTCACTGCGGAGCGCGCCTGCAAGAGATCAGCGAGGCTCCCATGACCGTTCTCGTAATTCAGACGCGCACTTCGGGCAATCTCATGATAGAGAACGCGATTGTGGTGCAGGGTACGTAGTGCTTGGCGACCGTAGTAATACGCACAAAAATTTTGCGTGAGGGTTGCGGTAAGGCGCGCCTTTGCATCGCCCAGATCAAACCGCGCGGCGTGGACCAAGGCGTCGAGACCTTGACGCGCGAAATGAAGTTTGCCAAAGGGCGGGAACTTCTGACTGATACCGACTACGAAGGCCGACATATTGTCGTGGGCCAAGGTCGGTTCGGTGACGTCGAGATTCTGTGGTCCAAAGCTCAGCGTAGGATCGGGAAGTGCTGACTTGTAACGGGCCTCGGCGGCGCGTGCCCTCAGTCCTTCGCGAGCCGCTAAAAGGCTTGGGGCCACCACGAGAAGGCGCGCTTTCGCGGCAGCCAGCGTCAGCGGTGGCTGCGCCTGAGCCAAAAGCGGAAAGCTTGTAGCCGCAAGGGCCATGATAAAACGAGCAGTAGACATACCAATTTCCTCGGGTCAGACACGACGCCCGCCAACGAGCGGGACCGTAAGGCCGAGGAAAGGCTTAAATCAGGAGACGCGAGAGACGCAGGTAGAGAGGGGGGCCACGGATGCCCTGGGGGGCGCGGGAAGCGCTTCTTAGGGTTGGCTCGAAGGGTAGAAACACCGCCATGACAGAGGCCATGACGGGCGGGACCCAATGCGCGTTGACCGTGCGCGGGCCAAGCCTGTGGTGACACTGGAGCTTGTGGCAGGCACCCATCCCGTGCCTACCGCCCCGAGACATGTGACCGCTGACCTGAAGGGCCGGCATCATCTGACAAGCTACCGTCATCTCGCGCCCAACACCCATGGCCGCGGCCTGCAAGGGCCACAGCAAGACTAGCGCAAACCAGGCACTAATCAATACGCGAGCGCGGAACAACACTAACCGCATGGCGGCCTCACTCCGGTGTGTCAAGACCAGCCTAAACGGTAAACGCGGTACGGTCAACAGCCCTACGCTCGCCCGGCCCTGGCCTTGAAGTCCGCGTGCCCTTTTTGCGGATACCCCGTCGCGAGCCCGCGCGTATGCTGAGCGGTCTAGTGGGTTCTCAGCTCAACCCCCGGCTGGGTACTCGGGCCCGCTTTTGAGCGCGGCCTCTATAGCGGGGACCAATGAGGAGATATTGCTTATGTCAAAAATCCACCAAGGATTACTATTGAAGCCGACTCTATTTGCTATGGTGCTTGCCTGCGCGGCCCCTATAACGGCCTTCGCGCAAATGGGCGGCGCGGGGTCTTCGGGATCGGGTTCCATGATGGGCGGGAGCTCACATTCCAAAAGCAGCAAGCCCATGATGGGGCACGCCAGTAAAGCCACGGGCAGCCCGTGGGTCAAATCGATTCAGGCGGCCTTGAATCGCAAGGAGCACGCGCATCTCAGAGTCGACGGCAAAATGGGCCGCGATACGGAGACCGCCTTGAAGAAATTCCAGAAGACTCACGGCCTGAAGCCCACTGGGCACCCAAACAAGGCCACGGATCACGCTCTGGGAATGTAAGACAGGGAGTCGTTGTAGGGCCCTTGGCAAGATTGCGGCTAGATCAGCCTCCCCGTCGCTTACGTAGCGGGGAGGCGTACTATGCTCGGCTGCGCTTCGTCGTTTCCCGCGAGGATTTGTCGCCTCGCCAATGACCCTTTCCGCACTATCGGGAAGCGCGTCCCGAGACTTGTCTTCAAGGGCCCGACCATCCCCGATCCCGCAGGACTTGCTCGGAGAATTCTATGAGGTCGCGTGCCCCTTGCCACAGGTTCACCCGTGGCCCGAGGATCAACTCGTGGAGATTGGGGATCACCTCAGCCGTACCGCTTCACCCACGGGCGCCGCCCATTATGTGGCTTCAATCAAAGCTCACTGCGACGGCCTCGCTCCATTGCCCATACGCAGTCACAGCTGCATCGATTTGCTAGCCGACCTACGCATCATCAAGTACTATCGCCACACGGTCATTGCGTTCCTCGGGGACGCCGAGACTCAGGCTATCTTGGTCGTCGATATCTGCTAGGGTGGCCAAGACGACGAAGCGATCCTTCATAACGGCCTTGGAGAGGACCCGCCCCTTAACCAAAACTTAGGCATGCTGGACCAGACTAGGCGCGCTGCACCGACTTCCCCCCAGTCGGCATACCCGGGCCGTCCATGCAAGCGATCGAAGTTCAAGTCGGTGCCCCAGGCAGTTCCTTACCGAGGGCGAAGCGGGCGGCCCGGGGCTTCATATTTCTGCTATTCGGTTTCTCCTGAAATGACTACCAGGCCGCCCCAGGGCAGCGTGTGGGGCAGTAACCGGTCCAGCGTCCGTGCCAGCCCGTTCCCGGCAGGAAGAAATACGGTGGAATGCACTGCCAGTCGATGTACCGGCAAGCCAGAGAAGAAATCGAGCAACGCGTCGGGGCGATGCCAACGCGCCCCATGATAGGCTCCACTCCCACCGCCCTGCCCCTTCTGCGCATAGAGCCGGCTGGCTCGGTTGAGCCAGCCGATGGCAAAACGCCGGCGCGCCACCCGCACGACCTCAGCCACGGCCCGCCGCTCATCATCCACAAAGCACAGGGCCGCAACGGAAACCACTTGGTCGAAACTGCGGTCGGGAAAAGGCAGCGCGCGGGCATCTCCGACTATCCAGTGGCTCGCGGGAGGGCCTTGAGCGCGGGCGAAGGCAAGCCAGTCGAGGGCGGGATCCAGGCCGGTGACACGGAAACCCTGTTCGGCAAAGCGGCGGGTAAACCAGCCGGTACCACACCCCACATCCAAGAGCGTATCCCCCGGCCGTACCTGGAGGAGCACGGAAAGCAGGCGGAACTCTGCCATGCCGATCCAGCGCCCCCGAGGGGTGTCATACCAGGCGTTGTAATCGGTGGCGTCCATCAGCTTTCCTCAGAGATAGGGGCTTTCAG
>JAJYPQ010000464.1:1288-3817 GCA_021795255.1 Pseudomonadota bacterium | reverse complement strand
GCTTTGAAGAAAATCTTCCTTAAAGGCCTCGATTAGCCACGTCGGCTACCCACACTTTGTGCGGAAGAGCCCGAAAAACTAACCCCAAACTGCGCTCCATCTCAAGCTCCGACTCCTGAGCTATGGCGATGTGCGATATAATACGACCACATCGTCCACCGATGCCCTGCTCGTCGTCCGTGATTCCTTCTGGCCCCCAATCCATAGAGCCATAAATACGCCGTTGCGGTTCATGGAGTGCTGCGTCATAACGCAAGGTCTTACTAAGCGATGTGCCGGTAATCGCGCCTTTTTAGTAAAATCCCCTCCGAATCCCGGATAATCTGCCTAGCCCTATCTGCATATGTAGGCAACCGTTGTACCCGTTCGTAACCTTTTTGCGCCACTCGAGCCGCCTTGAACAATCTCTTGTCATAGTAACGAATCTTATCGAGCATCTCGCGAGATTCAACGAAACTCTCCGCCTCCACGCCTAGCTTATAGTATTCCGCAAGCTCATCACTATATTCCGACACAAGCAGGGCGCCGCATGCCGGAATGTCCATGACTCGAAGATTGCAACACGGGTCGATAACAGGATCCCACCCTTGAATGTTTAGCCCTATTCTCGCCCTATTGTAGACATCAACGAGATTATGCCCCCACACGCCCCTCTTATGAAGGCGTGCACGAAATGACGCATCGGCGTCCTTCGTATTTCGCCAGTCACCGTAAACGGATACTCGCGCGCGCGCCAAACCATCCACCCATAAATCGCGCCTTGCATTCCGTCCCGACACCAGGACGGCGCGTTCGATGCGGGACGTAAACAATGAGTTGAATCGAAAGTATCGCGTGGAATCAACCGCCACCAATGGCAGCCGTCTTACGCGGGCGGACCTGCTCCCCACCTTATGAATGGAATAATAAAGATCATACATCTCCGCCTCGCAATCCAAGTCAAACTTCACGTTAGGGCCGTCGACGCTCCAGCCTGCCACCACCCTTATCCCGAAGTCGCTTCTCATCCTCTCAATATCACATGCCCGGAGGAACTCGTGCGCCTTTATCACCAGAACCACATCAGGTTCGCTTTCGGCTAATGCGCGAAAGAACCGCTCCCTTTTGTAGCCCTTGTCGCCGTAGCGGCTCTGGCCTGCCAACTCCCATAGTCCTAGCCCTTTCACCAACCCCCTAAACGGTTTCGCACCGTAGCGCCATATAGGGTGTTCCGCAAAACAGTCGAAATATACAACCTCCCAGCCGTTCGCGACAAAGCCATCTGCCAACGAAAATCCTGCGGGTATGTAGTGTTCGTCGAAAAAGTAAGAGATTAGTATTCGCATGGCCCCAGCTACCTAGACACTGATAGCACCCCGATCGTATTATGGTCCATTAGGAAAAAACACGCCATTCCAGCTTAATTATAGGCTAGATTAGATGGCCATTGTTGCGCGTCTAGCGAATTGTAGCGCCCCTTGCGCCGGTCGTACAACGTTGACGTATTTCCGGCGTGACGCAAGTATCGAGGGACATTTGATGACCTAGATCGATTGCTGAAGCGGCGCGACCTGGAGGCAGATTTTCAGCTTATCCCCGCGGCTCGGGACCTAGGGCGCCCCGAGCGGCCCCCCACACAAGCCGATAGGGTACGATGAGGCAAGCCCCAACGGGGCCATGAGGCGCGCGATCAGCGAAGCCCCGGCATCTCTGTGCGACCGTGCACACACCGACCCATCGCAAACGATTCCGGGCGGATAGGGACACCGCCCTGACAGGACCGTTGCGGTGCGGCAGCCCAGATCCCTAGGGCGGGGAAGGCCCCGGGTGGGGGGGAGCGCATGAGGTGCCCTTAAGTCCTGAGGGGTGCCATCTTCGCGATCCCGGGGCCAAGGCCGTTTTATAGGATCCCCGGGGCCCTGGGCCGGTTCGTCGGCCGCGATCGCGGCCCGTACCCGGAGACCCGCTTCTGAGCTGCTGAAGGGCCCTTCTCGGCCACATGCTCGGCCAGGCGGTCTACCGCCACCGGGCGGTCCCGGATGGGTGCGATCCTTGCTCCCCTGTCCCCAGGAACCGGGACCAGCACGATCCGGACACCCCAGAGGCCAAGGGGGTTGGTCCTTCAGGAGGATCTCCGGAAGGGGGGTAAAGCCCACAGGGGTGGGGCCAAACCCCGGCCATCCCGCTCATCTCGGGCCAGACCAGGATTGGTTGGCCGTATGCCGGGGGCCGGCCGTAGGACCTGTGGTCACCGCCGCCCATGTCCAGGGGGCCACGGCCCTACCCGCCCCGCCCCAAGGCCCCAGGAACCGCTGCCCTCGGTATAAGGCGGTTGTGCACGAGGTCGAGGCGGCCGGTCCGCGCGTGGGATCCGGATCCGCAGGCGCGTCGCGCAAGGCCTTCTGTGCCATCAAGGGCGCGTGTCCCCTTCAAGGCCTGCGACCGGGGTTTCGAGAACACCCACCGCTATGTGCCCGGCGCCTTGGCCGCCCTGTCCTTTGTGCACACACGTCTGCTGTGAGCCGTGGGTATAAGTCTCTCCAGCCTGCG
>JAJYPQ010000464.1:0-1278 GCA_021795255.1 Pseudomonadota bacterium | reverse complement strand
CTATGTGCCCGGCGCCTTGGCCGCGCTGTTTCTTATGCGCATGCCTACTGCAAGCTGTGGGCCTAAGTCTCTCCGGCCGCCGGGTTTCCGGCCACCACAAGGCTCCCGAACGGCGAGACGCCGCCCGATCGCGGCGCGGACCGATGCGTTTTGCCTTCCGATACCGCCAAAACCCCTTTTGGGGTCCCGCGTTCGTCGAAAGGGAGTTATAGATCAGACGTGCCTTAGGATAAGTTTGCTCACGGCTTCCAGTGCCTGTTCTACGGTAAGGTCTCTGACGTCCCGAGTTTCCGGTTGGAGGACGATATGGCGACACCGCCATGGGTGCCAGCGTGTGACGTCGCTGCTCCCGAAGAAGCAGACCAGGGGCTTTTGTAGGGCTGCGGCGACATGCATTGCGCCGCCGTCGCTCATTATGGCCCCCCGGCAGGCATCAAGGGCTGCGATCAAGGTGCCAAGATCGCGCGTGGGGAGCGCCAGCAAGGATCCGTTTCCCGCCGCCTGCGTAATGCGTCGCGCAAGCGCGTCATCGCCGGGATGCGTCGGGTCGTTTGTCTCGCCCGGAGACCACAGAAGAAGGATTTTGTGTCCCTCGCTCACAAGTCTGCGAATGAGTGCTTCGTAGCCTTCGGCGTGCCAGCGGTTAGTCGGGTGCCGGGCGCTTATATGCACGGCAAGGGGTGCTATGGCACCAAAGGCGGCTTGTATCTGCGATTGCACAGGGGCGGAATAGGCGGCCTCAGCGGTGACGCGTGTGGCGGGAGGACTGCCTGTGACGCCCAACGGCCCGAGCAGCCGGAACAAGTCCTCCACTTCGTGACGGGGCTCCCGATCGCGCTCCAGGGCGATATCGATCCCGTCGCGCCGACCATTGTCGGATGCGAACCCTACGACCCGCGCGCCGGGCAGCCAGCGCGCAAACTCGAGCCCTCGCGTGTAGTAGCTAGCGGCCGCGAGCACTACATAATCGAAGTGCGCCGCGCGCAATTCCCGCACCAGCTGTATCCGTGCCCAGTATGCGCCGGGCCTTCGCATTCGCGGCAGATGTTTGGCTTTTGCATAGACGTAGACACGATCAAGGTCCGGGCTGCCGGCAACGACCGGGGCGCAATACGTATTCGCGAGTAGCGCGATATGGGCCTTGGGGTAGCGGGCCCGCAGGGCTGCAAAGAGCGGCGTCGTGCATACGAGGTCGCCAATGTTATCTCGGCGGATAAACAAAATGCGCTTGGGTTCAGTCACGCCGTGTCCCCGTACTCAATCGTGGCCAGGACGGTA
>JAJYPQ010000463.1 GCA_021795255.1 Pseudomonadota bacterium | reverse complement strand
TTTGCCGTCGGGATACACGCTCCGATATAACCAAAACGGCACACCGGATTGCGGCGCCATCGGGCGGTTCGGCCAAGTTTGCGGCGTCAATAAGTAGCCGGAATTTCCATCCAGGGGCTCTATTGAGAGCCCCATTTTTGAGGACACACCCATATGCCGCTCAACACCACGCTTCCGTCGGTCTCGCAGGCGCAGTCCCTGTTGACGCCAACCCAGTCCGACCAGTCCGTCGGCATCCTGAACCATCTCTTCGGTATCCCCAACGGAAACTGGCACAGCCTCTACTACCAGACGATTGGCGGCGTCGGCAACGGGAGCCTCTTTTTCACGCTCTTAAAGGACTTCGATCTCGTCGTTTTGGCGTTCGTCGTGATCACAGTATTTATCACGATGGCCATCGGCGTGACATCCACAGCGCACGAAGGGAAAGCATTCGGCAACCGCTATCACGCGCTCTGGACCCCGTTGCGCAGTGCGTTCGCCATGGTTCTCTTGGCGCCGATTCCGGGGATCGGGCTGTCGCTGATTCAAGGTATCGTGTTGCTCATGATCTGGTTCAGCATCGGCGGTGCGAATTACCTCGCAACCCAGGCAACGACTTACATGGCACAAAACGGGGGCCAGCTCACGAGCATTGCACCCGGTGGCGGACGTGTCTTGGCCAACGATGTGCTGCAGAGCGAACTCGCCATGCAGTTTTTCATCAATTACGAAGGCGCAAAGATCAACCCCACCTATACGGTTTCCCCTTGGCGCCCGGACCAACTGGCCTCGACAGGCGCCTTCAATCCTAATGCCTCGTCGGACTCACTAGGCCCCGTAGCGTCTCAAGGTGGCCCCGGCCATTACACGATCACCTTCAACACATCGGGGGTCAAGACAACCGGCGGGTACTTGTGGGGACTGATAGACGCAAACGGGGTTACCCCGGGCCAGTTCGGCAAGTTCACCATAACATGCACGAGCCAAAACAGTCCGATGTGTGCGGCGCAGATCTCTGCGATCGAACAGATGATTGCGACAGAGGCCCCATACGTCCAGTCGCTGGTCAACTCGTCCCAGGCCGCCGCCGGGTCATCGTCGACATCCGCGACAAATAAAGCGGCCACCAACGGTCCGACACTCACTAACCCGACCGTCCTCAAAGCTGCGGCGGCCTACGATGCTGCGGTGGCCAACGCGGAGCAACAAACCATCGCGCAAATGCATCCGGAACTCATGCAGGCGATGGACAACATTAATAGTAATGTGACACACCTTGGGTGGTGGACGCTTGGCATGTATTACTGGGATATCGCGCACGTGAACGCCGGGATCCAAGCGCAGATAGGACAGCCGCCGGTCTGGAGCGGATATAACGCGAAGGCCATCAACAAGGCTATGAGTTCCGCATCTGATCGGAAAACCTTTGGGGAGATCGAGAAAGCGGCGAAAGCCGGACTCGATGCTGCGTCGTCAGCGTCCGGGATCGGGAACTACAAGAACCTGTTAACGGAGATCTTCTCCAGCGAAGGGGCGTGGTATGTGGATATGTCACCGTGGAACCTTATGGGCGCATTTGGAGGAAAGGCGGTTGCCAATCCTCTGGCGCGCCTACAGATGGCAGGCGACCTTATCATGACGACGGAAGTCCCTGCCGCCATCGGCGCCTATACGATACTTAGGAGCGTCGCATCGGCAGGGAAGGATGGCGCCGAAGCATCAGATGTCCCGGTTTTGAGTGGGGTCGCTGGCGCCGTCGCAGGCGCCGTCAGTGGCGCCACAAAAGCAATCGGGCCCTATGTCGCAGCACTCGTCGTCGCGATTTTCGTGGTCGGGGCGATCTGGGCGTACTACTTGCCGAGCGTGCCGTTCATCATCTGGACGATGGGGTTACTCGGCTGGCTGATCTTCCTGATCGAAGCGCTGGTGGGCGCCGTCGTGTGGGCCGCGGGAATTGCCTTGCCGGAAGGCGAAGGCCTTTTTGGACCGCGCGGCGACCAGGGCGTGATGCTCTTCCTGAATATCATGTTTCGACCGGCGTTGATGGTGATCGGGTTCTTTGCCAGTTTCATGTTGATCGGTATCGTGGGGCCGATCATCGGCGGATCCTTCGGGGTCTTCATGGGGGGCATGTATAGCATCACCGGATCGGGAGTGACATCGTCCAGCCCCATGTCCACGGTCATGGCCCTCAACCCAATCACGTGGGTCGCGTCCTCGGTAGTCCTGACCATCATTATGCTGACAGTGACCCACAAGATTTTCGGGCTCGTCACTTGGATCCCAGAGAACGTGTTCCGCTGGGTCGGCGGGCAGGGCGTGCAACTGGGCGAGGGCGGGGATGAGCAGCGCGCGAGAGGGCACGTCGACGCCGTTGGCGGGTTCGTCAATAAGGGCGCGGGGCCAAAGGCGAAGGGCGCCGATGGTGCCGGGGAGGGCGCGGGTTCCGGTAGTGCTGGTGGGGGAGGTGAGGAGGTCGGTGGTGAGAAGGTCGGCGGGAACGACATCGCGGGAGGTGGGGAGACGGTCGCTGAGGCGCCACCGACGAAACCCGAATGAAAACACTTATAACCTCTTCAATCCGGGATCGGGCTTGAGGCCCGCCCCGGATCAAAGAGGGGAGGAAAGGCCCATCTGTGCTGCCGCCCGCGCCACGGTCTTCTCCGCATACAACAAGGCCTCAGCCCTTGATTTGCGCTTGCCTCTTTCCACGGCCCTGTCGGCAATGTTGCCGACAAGATAGTTCATCTCTCCGATGGGGTCGCGACCACGACGCTGGGCCCAACTGAGACGGGCCAGGGCGTACCTGTATTCCCGCTCCGACTCCGACTTTGCCTCACCAGATCCCAAACCCGTAAAAACAGCGCCCCCCCGCCCGCTGGCGGGGGAAAGGGCAGGGGCTTCGATAAGAAGATGCGGAGATGGATCCAAGGCCGCACCACCTGACGCCTCTAAAACCCTCACGACAAAATCGTCACGACCTTTTTTCCGATTCCGGAAACCGGCGGCTCGGCCAAAATGGTCACCGGACACGCTCATCGGGTCGGCACCGACACGGGCCACCAGCGACCTCTGAACCGTCGCACGCTCGGGCTCGGATAAGGGGCGCATGGTTCGTATCCAGACCTGGCAGTTACCGGAACTGGTCTCAACGACCAGGGCCGCGTATTTGCGGGCAATGCCGCACGCTTTACGGGGCGGCAGGTCATCCAAGAAAACGACCGGCCAAGACTGGCCACGGGCCGGGCGGATGTAGACATCATGACCTGCCTGGTTCTTGACCCAGGCCCACCCTAAGGATCGTTCGACTTCAGGTCTGTCCCGGGGCCGCTCGTGGCCAAGCATCCCACGATCAAGAACGCAAAAGTTCCAGGAATTGACACCTGCGGTCTCGAACCAATCCAGCATCTGCCCCATCGCCTGTTTGTGACTCATCTCTAACCTCCTGCTCCGTTTGCCCCCCCTGGGGGGGGCGGCGCTGTTTTCACGGGTTTGACCTTTGCCTCCAACTCCCCAGACCCCCACTCCTAGGAAGGGGCGGCCCCCCAGGGCCGATCCCTTCCTAGGAGGTTTCCTAAAAGAAACCTCCTAAAAGACTCCTACCGGCGCGGGCGTAGGGGGAACGCCTGCGGGCGTGGAGAGAACGCAGCGGGCGTAGGGAGAACGCCAGCGGGCGTAGAGAGAACGCTCTTGAACACGCGATCACCCCGGACCTCGATCCCCGCGACCACAAGCCCGTCACTATCTGCCCGCACCTCGAATCTGCGCTTCCTCCCCATAGCCCCGTCCACAGGCGCCCCCACAGCCTTGAGCACCGTGTTTAGGTGCCACCCGCCTTG
>JAJYPQ010000462.1 GCA_021795255.1 Pseudomonadota bacterium | reverse complement strand
ACTCCGTCGTATAAATGGCTTTTTGCTGATTCTGGGGCTTCTGCTTTTGCTTCATGTAAACCTCCGATAAGGGAATTATCCCTGAACGTGAGGTGTCTGTGAAATGAGGGCAAGGTCACCCAGCCCACGACCTTGCGGGCGTAGAGATCAAGGAGCACGGCCCGATACAACCAGTCCTCGTCAGCAACGATAGTGGTGATATCCGAAACCGGTGCCTGGTTCGGCCGTTGGGCTTTCGTTCTGGTTCAGCAGCTTGGGGGCCACCGGCAGATTGTGCTTGCAATGGGTCGTCGCCTCAAAGGTCCGGGCGGCCTTGGCCCCGGAGCGCGTTGGGGCGGATCAGGCCGGGCCACGGGGTTCTTGCTGACCCACCACCCCTCGTGGCGGAGCGCCCAGGTGATGCGCGGCACGGCAAGCCTGTCCGCCCCTTTGTCTTTGTGGCCATGATAGATGCGCCGCATGGCCTGTATAAGGCTCTCCGGCCTTTGTGCGGGGCGGGGTGGGCGATCCCGCCATTCGGTGTAGTCGCTCACGAAACGGATAGAGGACCGCACATGAGGACGATCGTATACCCCCGTTCGTGGCCTCGGATCAGGCGTACCTCACTTCGACTGTCTCGCTCGCCGTACGCCGAGGCTTTTTTAGAAAGGTGTTCTCCTCTTCCAGACGCACCCTACTCCGCTCAGCAGGCTTCAGGGCTTGGTCTTTGAATTCGTCACTGGTGCCCTTCCGAGTCGTCTTCTCGGCTGGCTTCTTGGCTTTCCTTCGTTCACCTCAGGTCAAGATTATATTCTCTTAATCGGGTGTCCGGGAGACTGGAGACAGATCATCATCCGCCGGACCCCCTTCGAAGAGCGCGACCGGCGGCTATTCGGTCGCACTCTTCTCCTCAAATACCTTCATGCCCAGCGCGGCCCGCTGCGGAACGATGCGCGCTATGAAGCACATAGCATGAGGCCCACGGCGGCGTATGCACCCGCCTTCAGCAATTCCTGACGGCCAGAGAGTCCTGAATTACACCCACAGAAGCCGCTGAAGATCCTCATTTTTTGATCTCTGGCAGGAGAGCAACACCCAAGGCGAGGGCCGCTCCATAAAGCTGCTTATCCAGCGTCGCAAGTGGCAACTTCCGCCGCAAAGCCAACCCCAGCTAGGCGGCATCGTAGATCATCAAACGGTGTTCCTCGGCAAGGTCCAAGGTGGCGGACCACGTCGCGGCATCCGTCTGATCAGGTCGACGCATCCATTCAGGCCGAGATCGAGCGGGCCGAAGCCGGGTGGCACCCAACCCAATGGGCGCGCCATCGTGGGTACGGTCCGCCGCGCAATAAGTAATTGAGCATGCTTACGGCGCAGCCTGAGACGTCCTCCTGGCCATGAGGTCGATACCCAACGCCTTCATGACCGCCAGCGTGGTCTTGAGTGTGGGGTTCCCATGCTCACTAAAGGACCGGTAGAGTTGTTCGCGCGACAACCCGGTCTCGCGGGCGATTTGCGTCATGCCCTTGGCGCGCGCTACGATGCCCAATGCATGCGCGATGAAGCCAGCATCGCCCGTCGCAAACGCGTCGGCCATGAACGCCGCCACCGCCTCATCAGAGGCTAGATCCTCGGCAGGATCATAAATCGTCAGTTTCTCACTCATCTTCACCCCTCCAGTCCTTCGCCAAGCGCTTAGCGGTCTCGATGTCCCTGGCCTGCGTACCCTTGTCCCCGCCGCACAATAAGACGATGATGGCTGCGCCCCGCCTCTGGAAATAGACACGATAACCGGGGCCATAATGGATACGAAGTTCGCTGACCCCTTCACCAACCGGTTGCGCGTCACCGGCATGACCGTAAGCCAGTCGCGCCAACCGGGCGGCGATGATGGCGCGCGCCCGGTCGTCCTTGAGCTTTTTTCGCCACCGCTGGAAGGTTGCGGTCTGCTTAATCTCGGTCATGTCGAGTAAAGTGTAGTTTTTATATCACGTCTTGTCAATCGCGTCTTTGCTTTAGGTCGCGGCCTAGTCGGCCGCGCTCCAGATGCTTGGGCTGATGATGCCCTCATCCCCGCTTTCCACATCGTCACCACTGACAGGTCGATAATCGCCGACCGTAACGGCTGGCGCGGGCCTTGCCGCGCTTCCCTTTCCATTCCCTTCCGCGCCCGATAGCGCTGGGGCGCCTCGGCGTTGCGCACGTGGCGCTGGGGGGCGTTGCGCGGTGCCCCGGCACCAGGCTTGGGCGGTATCGGCGCCCGCCCAAGGGGGTCTCGTAGGATAATCGGTGGCCTTGTCGGAAGACTCTAGACGGAAGAACCGCATGTGCCACCTCAGAATCCGGGCTCGGCACGAACACAACCCCAGCGCCGCGCAAACCGTCACCGTCGCCACGCCACGCGAGACAGAGGGGGCTGTCATGAGGCGTCCGGTGGGATGACGTGTCGCGGGAACGTTCCAGCCGGGAACGTCTCGATAGATGTCCAGGCGCCACCGGCGCAGACCGGACAGTGCCGCAGCGAGCGTCCGGTGAGCTGCTCGTAGCGGTCACGATAATCGAGGGTCCGCAGACTCGGCGTGACCGTGGGGGCCGGCATCGCCAGCAGTGCCCGGCAATGGGCTAGCTTTCCCGCCCGGTGGCGGTTGCCGAGCAGCCCGTAATGGCGGATCCGCTGCAACCCCCTCGGCAGCACGTGCAGGAGGAAGCGGCGGATGAACTCGTGGGCATCGAGGCGCATCCGTTTCGGGGCGGATTCCTGGCGATAGTCCTTCCAGCGGAACGTGACCTCGCCCTCGGTTAGGCTCACGCGGCGATGATTGGAGATCGCCACGCGGTGTGTGTAGCGCCCCAGGTATTCCAGTACCTGCTTTGGGCCGCCAAAGGGGCGCTTGGCATACACCACCCACTCGGTGTCGCGAAGGGGGTGAGCGCGGCGTCAAAGTTCGCGCGATCAGCATGACCGAGTCGCGGAGGACCCGCCGCCCCCACACAGCGCTGGCCCTTGTGACCGGACCGGAGGCTTTGAGCTCTGATCCCGTCCACCCCGAGCCGCTCTTGTGTAAAACGTCACCGGATGACACCAGAGATCAATCGACCCAGGCCGGTCGAAAACGTCTCCATAAAACCGCCAGCGATCGCCAGCGCGCCTATCGTCGTCGTGTCCTAGACGGCCAATCCGGGATTGCCACCACCACAGAGGACCCCGGACAGGGGGCGACCCGCCTTGATCTCTATCTGTCGGCGACCGCGGCTTTAAAGCTCGACCGCCCATCCCGCCATTGGGACCTCAGTCGGGCCCAGGTCTTGGGGGTGCTCCTCGCGCAGGCGGAGACGCAGGCCCTCAAAAACATACCAGAGGATGCCCAAGATGATTACTTCATCCGGTGACGTAATCGACGTATTCTGCTCCGTTCGAGAAGACGCCCACCGAAGGCCCGTTCTTGACGGATCGTGAACACCCGGAGTAAAAAGTCCTAGGCCAGCAGAACCCGCCCGTTTGGGTGTTCACGATCGCGCGTAATGGGTGTTCACGATCAGCGAAATACGCAACGATGCGCCCGCGACCTTTTGCGGCCGACTGCGCCGCTGCCACAAGGCTTGCGGGGATCTTTTGTGGGGTAGACGCGCCATTTGCGAATTGCACCACGCCCAGCCGGCCAGCCAGCCAGGGCGAGAGCGGGGACCAAAACGGCCACCGCCAAAAGCCACATTCATAATGTACTTCATATGTGTATCTCCTCTCGCCCCACGAATTGGGGGCCTCTAGGAGTTATCGGCATGGACGGAAATTCGGGCACGGAATTGTATGCCCTTGCCCCGTTATTCCCATATGGGTATCATTGGACCATGAAGCCTTTGTTCTGGATCGCAAGCACGAAAAAAGACCTCT
>JAJYPQ010000461.1 GCA_021795255.1 Pseudomonadota bacterium | reverse complement strand
CCGATACCATGGGCCGCAGCGGGGGGTCGCCCGTGGGTCTAGCGGATTCTGGGGATGCGGGATGATTGTCCTGATCAATATAAAAATGGCTGTTTTGGTTTTCAGGTGGAGGGACGCGGCATATTCGAGCCGATCGTGGAGAAGTCGAGCGGGCTGCGATCAGGAAGATTAGGGCACGGATGGCGGAGAAATGGCCATCTGCGTGGGTGCCCTGGGGTTAGGTGAGGAGGGGGCTAGTGCTTTCGTGGCGGCATTCGACCATCATGGAGGCGGACTTCCGGTTGTGGTCTTGGAGAGGCCTGTGAGCTGCTATGGGGCGCCTAGGTTTTTCAACGCTGTATTAAAGCTGCAATTCACGAGTGAAGCGTTCCTTGAGGCTCTGGAGCCCCATAGAATCGCTGTCAGCAGGGGCGGCAAGGGACAGTGGCGCGCGGCGACGTGTTTTTTGAACGCTTTAGGTGCCGCGTCAAATACTCTAAGGAGTCACTTTCAAGGCCTCGCTGTGCGTGCAGGACGGGGACTCGATCCCAGAAGCGGCGTTCTCTCAATTGCCACATACTGCGACTTCGGAAATGATGACAGACATCGTCATGCACCGGACCGATAGACACCATGGCCAGTTTATACGGCGGCGTCTGTGGGACCGATTGCTTGATCAACCCAGCGGATAGTCCACTTAGTCCGAAGACTTTGCCCAAGGGTTTGGGCGTGGCGACTCGAGGTGGTTTAACGTTCGGCTAGTCTTCGGGCCCGGTCGGACGAGCCGGGCTGCTTTCCGGGAGGTCCTGGGGGTTAAACCACGCGAGCTTTTTCTGGAGGCTCACGACTTCCCCGACGATAATGAGCGTCGGGGAGCGAACATGTGCGGCTTCTACTAATTCAGGTAGCGTGTCGAGGGTTCCGAGTACAACCCGCTGATTGCGGGTTGTACCCTGTTGAATCAAAGCTGCCGGTGTAGTGGCAGGCATGCCGTGACGCTTGAGTTCCTGGCAGATGGTCACAACTCCGTGCAATCCCATATAGAAAACAATTGTTTGCTGGGGTTGAGCAAGCACAGTCCAGTTCAGGTTCACGCTACCGTCCTGCAGGTGCCCGGTTACAAATAAAACTGACTGAGCGTAACCGCGATGGGTAAGCGGGATCCCAGCATAGGACGCACAGCCGCCAGCGGCCGTAATCCCCGGCACTACCTGAAACGGAATACCCTCCTCGGCAAGAGTCGCGATCTCCTCTCCCCCACGCCCAAAAATGAATGGGTCACCCCCTTTAAGCCGCACCACGCGCTTACCCTCACGGGCAAGACGCACAAGAAGGGCGTTGATCCCCTCCTGGGGCAGCGTGTGCTTGCTGGATTCTTTGCCAGCATAGATGCGTTGTGCGTCGCGTCGCACAAGCTCAAGGACGTCAGGGGAGACAAGTCGGTCGTAGACCACTACATCGGCTTGCTGCATCAGGCGTAGGGCGCGGAATGTCAGGAGGTCTGGATCGCCTGGTCCGCCGCCCACGAGATAGACCTCGCCTTGTGTCACGGAATCCTGACCGTGACTGAGGGCCTTTTCCAACGCTTGGCGCGCCCCCTGATCCCGACCACTAAAAATCATTTCGGCAACGGGCCCCTGCAGGATCTTTTCCCAAAATGCACGGCGATCCGTAGAACGACTAAAACGTAACCGCACCTGGTCGCGGAAACCGGCTACCAGTGTCGCTAACCGCCCGTAAGATGCAGGGATAAGAGTCTCAAGACGTGCCCGTAGGAGTCGCGCAAGAACTGGCGAGGCGCCGCCGCTAGATATGGCCACCAAAACGGGTGAACGGTCGATAATCGATGGCATGATAAAGGAGCATAGGTCGGGGCGATCGACGACATTCACCGGAATACGACGCTTGCGGGACTCGGCCGCGACTAGGCGGTTCACTTCTTCGTCATTGGTGGCGGCAATGGCGACAACACAGACATCCAGGTCGCACACTTCAAATCGTCGAGCCCGGTGTGTGATTCCGCCAGAAGCTAGAAGCTGTGAGAGGGTTGGCCCGAGCGCCGGTGCTACCACCGTGACTTGGGCCTGGGCTTTACGCAGCAGCGCCACTTTGCGCGCCGCGATTTCGCCGCCGCCGACCACAAGGCCAGGTTCTCCCCGAAGATTCAGATAGATCGGCAAAAAATCCATAGTTCAGAATGACCTGCTCAGAAAATAGACACCTATGAAAAGACGGATCTGGCGTCCCAGACCGATCCTGGATAAAGCTTAATCAAGTGCCGGGCCCAACCATAAGCTACTGTTGTCTTCTGTTCGATGTCGCGCCGACCATAATTTGTTGTGAATGCCGGGTTGATGTTTTTGCGATTCACCGGGCGACCGCTTTAAAACTGTTTGCCAAAATGAACACCGTTACTTGGGGCGAATAGTGGATCGGCAAATGAACGCGGCGATCTTTGCGGCCAAAATTAATTGACTTTGCGCCGAACCCTTCGAAAACAGCGGCAAAGATACCGCGCAGATCAGCCAATACCTTGTCCGTAAATACGCCGCGACGATATTTTGTCACAAGGATCAAGTGAGCATGCGGGTTGAGAACGCGGCGCCTACCGCACCTTACCTTAACTGCATCAGTCATGGGCGGATCATACAATAGAACCATGATTATTCGCAAAGTGGCGCGCTGCCCCATTCACAGCCACCCCGAGACCGGAAAGTGTCCTCATGCGGACGTAGGCGGCGTGAGCTTCGTCTAGAGCCATGAGCTGGCAATTCATAAAGACTAGTTGGCGCATGGCCAAGACATTCGGTAGGGCCATGGCGAGGTATTTGACGACTTGGCAGAACACAGACATTCTGCTTTCTGCTCAGGCCCTCATTTATCCTATATTGTCCAATAAGGCCTGCAGGCAGAAGAAAAGAGGGGCGTAAGGCCGACCGACGAAAAGAAGGTTTTCGAACGATCCAGGGGCCTTTTATCCACCTGCTCTGGCGCTTGCCGATCGCGAGTTTCAGGACGTCTTTCGGATCTTAAGGTCGTGGAGGTTTCGGTTTGGGAAAGGGTTCATAGCAAGGGATCTTCAGGGTGTGTCGGACACCGTGGTTACCGCTTTTTAAGACGCAGGCCCGTAATACCGCCGGTCGAAAGACACCCATCAAATTGAAAGCCAAAAGCGCGACGGTGGGGGAAACCTTCGGTGAGCCAAAAGCCATGGCAGCGAAATTGGGTAGTAACCGATGTCTATTGTCTTTCGTGGCTGCAGTTTTCATGGTCGCCACGATCCGGATACATTATCGCAATTTCCGCTCAACGGTGAGCCCAATCGGTTACGCTGGGCGCGGGTCTGTACTTGCCCCATTGGGATCATCAGAGAAGGCTAAAGTAGCCTAGCTTGAACGTGTGCTGCGTCGTCCTGTGCTGTCTCATTCGCTCCACGCCGCAAGGCTAGAACTTGCTTGCGTCTTGATGGGTCCTATGCGCGTGGTCAACGCTATTGTGTAGTATCGATGGCCATAAGATGGCTTTACGAGTGCTTTTTAAGGCGGTGAATGGAAGCGCGGTGGGGTCAGGCAGAAGACCGTTATGCGCGTTAAATCTGGCCAAACGTCTGAGACTCGTTTTGCTACAAGGGCGCGCTGGAGCTTGGTAGATGTCAAGATACAGAAAATGCGCCCAGAACGCCAAACGGAACTTGTTCCAGATCGAGCCGCTTTTGAAAGTCCACGATCGTTGTATTGTATTATCAATGTGGCTCAGAGGGCCGCCGGAAGGGTTTTGGGTGGCGCAAATCTTGGCGGAGCGAGAGTGGGTCGATCGCCGAGGCAGAGACCGCATTAGGTCTGCTCGTGTAATTTTGTGGCGGAAGAGGCAGTAGGTTGCCCCGATGCTTCCA
>JAJYPQ010000460.1 GCA_021795255.1 Pseudomonadota bacterium | reverse complement strand
CAAAGTAACTGACCCCGGCGAGCAGGCACATGCGGCCGCTATGGGGGATAAGAGCCTGCAGCGAGTCCCGATCAACCACGAATCTCCGCTGCGGCGCGGAGCTTGTCTCATGCGCATTCATAGGTGGCCCTCCCGCCACTCAGGAATCCCCGAACAAGGCCAGCCCCGGCTCGCGTTCTCGCCGCAGGAAGGCCAGGGGCCGGCGTCCCAGGATGCGGGATCAAGCAGGCCCTACGACAACGACACCTACGGCGATATCGCGCCCGGCGACCGACAATACGAACGAGAACGTCTCCTTCGAGGGCGACATAAGAGTCCATGATACCTGGTCGTCCGGGCGCACGGGTGCCAAAAACTTCACGGACTGGACCCGGAATCTTACGTAGGGTAGGTCCAACTCCCCCGCGAGACGATGAATCAGCTCGTCTAACAACAGTACCCCCGGTACCAGAGGATCCCCGGGGAAATGGCCAGCGAAGACCGGGTGCGCGGCGGGAAAGGCGGCAAAAGGCCTAAGCCCGGCCACGGCTCGCCCCTTGCGACAGGTCGCTTATCCAGGCTTTCAGCGTGGCGAGCGGAAGCTTGCCGGTCGGCAGTCGGGGGAGCGAATCCACGAAATAAAGGGGTCGCGGCAAGAACGCGGGGTCGATGCGCGAGCGCAAAGCAAGATCGAGATCGGCCGGGGTGAGGCCTGGGGCCACCACGAACGCCATGAGCCGCGCGACCGGGCCCGCCACATCCTCGTCTGGCATATAGAAGACCCCATCTAAAACACCAGGGATGGCGAGAAGCTGTTGCTCCAGAAAGGCCAGCGAACTGCGTTTCCCCGCGACATTGACCACATCGTTCCCGCGCCCCTCCAAAACGAAGCGGCGCGCATCGTGCGGCGTAATGAGATCGTTCAAGGGCGTCGGTTCCCGTACATGACCGCCTGAGACCCAAAACTGACCCTGCCTTTCGTCTAGGACCAGACCCGGAAGAAGCTCCCATAGGGGGTCGCGCGCCGGGCGCCGACTCGCCATTTGTCCGGCCTCGGTCGCCCCATAGATCTCATAGAGCGGCGCTTTGAACCGCTGTTCAGCCTCCTCGGCCAAGGCCTGCGGTAAGGGTGCCGTAGCGCACAATAGCGCGTCGGTCGCAGGAAGCTCGAGGCCACTCGTCAGCAGAGCGCGCAGGTGTACAGGGGAGGTCACCAGTAGGCGCGGGCGAGGCACGGCGGACAAGGCTACGACGATATCATGCGGATAGAACGGTCGCTCGGCGCTTACGACCCCACCTCCATGGAGCCCCAGCATGACAGTCGACTCCAGTCCGTACATATGTTGGGGCGGAACCGTCCCGACCAAGGCGCAGCCGCGGGCCAAGCCCAAACGCTGAGCCTCGCCGCAGGCCCCTTCGACGAGCGAGCCCCAGGTCTTATGGTGGCCCACGGAGACCCCGGTGGTCCCCGAGGTGAACACAGTCGCGATCGGCTGATCGGCGGGGAGGCTCGGTACACATAAGGCCGAGGGGGCGGGCGAGCGGTCGAACGGCGGCAAACGCGGGAAAGGAATTTTCGGGAGTGCGACCGGGACATCGGCGTCGCCCAGGCAGAAGACCGGGCCCTCGTCTTGTAAACGCTTGATGGCCTCGGGTGCGTAGCTTGAAGGCAAGACGGTCAGGCACCGGGCTAAGGCAGCGGCGGCAAAGCCCACGGTAAAATGATAGCGGTCGGTAGCGGCGTTCAGCAGCCGCTGGCCGGCGGGCAAAAGTGTGGCGACAAGCGCCACGTCGTTCAGGAATTGGGCCAAGGAGACCGGGGAGTGGCGATAAAAGGCCACGATATCGGCCGCGTTTTCGTGGACGACCAGCGGCACTTGCCCGACCCGGGATGAGCTCATCTGGGCGCCCGCCGCACCGAGGACGGGGTGTCCTTATCGCCCTCCACCACGGCCCTCCAGTGCTTACGGCTTGCGCTTACCACCTCCAAAAAACCGGCGCACTGGTCGGGAGGAATAACGACCCGCCTAATCCCATATTCCCCCAGGAACACGGCCACCATGAGGATCGGCGTCAGCACATTGGCATAGAAGGCCCATAGCGGGAGCGGTCCGTACACAAAGAGCGCCACCGAAATCGTCGCCAAGCCCCCAAAGAGCAGCGCCCAGACCTGGGTCACGAGACGGGTATAACGGACCAGTAAGGCGCTTAAGGGTCCGTGAACAAGGGTGGAGAGGCGGGTAATAAGCGGCACGCGCCCCGGCCTTAAGGTCCGCGCAAAGAGGACGCAGAGGACCGTCAGGGTCCCTGCGTCCTCAAACAAAAAGGCCCAGGAGTAGTGGGCAAGAAAGAGGCCCTTGTTGCGCCATAAAACCGCACACAAAACGATGTACGCAAAGAGCCACAGCCAGCGAGGCCTGCTGCTCCAAGCGAGCCCCATCGTCAAAAAGAGCACCGGCAGAAAGGGAAAGACGACACCCAGGATTCCGGGCTTCCCTGAGACGTTGGCCCAGTAAGATACGAACGGATAGGCCGCGGCGAGCGGCGCCAAGACGAGGGTCCGTCCCCGCCCAAACCATGCAGGGTGCTCACGTTTAGCCACCAAAACGATACCTCGGCTCTTCCACTCAAATCCTCCGCACACGCGGTGCTACCCGGAACCTCAAAGAACGGGGTCCCACGGCTAAACCCATCGCCAATAGGGTGGCGACCCGCGGCGGGTCGCGTCGGTGTTGTGGTCGGCAGAAAACCCAGGTCGCACGCCCACCCGGGCCAGCATAACGCCAAACCACTACCCCGGGAAGTCTCGTAGGGCCCAGCCAAACGGGTCTAGATGAGCCAAACTCCCCGCACGCCCACAAGCCTAGAGGACGAGGCCGGGACGGCCAGGCGGCCCGTCCGACGCTTCCCCCGCGCCGCCCCCACAAAAAAGGCGGGGGACCTAGTCGGTCCTCCGCCTTGGGAACGCAGGTTTTGGGGCGGCTTACATCATGCCGTCCATACCACCCATGCCACCCATACCACCCATGCCGCCACCGCCACCGCCGGCCGCCGCCTTCTCGTCCTGCGGGAGCTCGGCTATCATCGCCTCGGTGGTGATCATAAGGCCGGATACGGACGCCGCGTTCTGCAGAGCCGTACGGGTCACCTTGGTGGGATCGAGAATACCCATGCTCAGCATATCGCCGTACTCGCCGGTGGCCGCGTTGAAGCCGTAGCTGCCCTTGCCTTCTGCGACCTTGTTCATGACGACCGAGCCTTCGAGGCCAGCGTTCATCACGATCATGCGCAAAGGCTCTTCCATGGCACGGCGGGCGATCTGGATCCCCACCTCCTGATCATGGTTGTCGCCCTTGACCTTCATGTTCTGCAGGGCCCGGATCAAGGCGACGCCGCCGCCCGGCACCACCCCTTCCTCGACCGCGGCACGGGTCGCATGTAGGGCGTCTTCGACGCGCGCCTTCTTCTCCTTCATTTCGACCTCGGTCGCGGCACCGACCTTGATCAAGGCGACGCCGCCCGCAAGCTTGGCGACGCGCTCCTGCATCTTTTCTTTATCGTAATCGGAGGTGGCCTCCTCGATCTGAGCACGGATCTGTTTGACGCGCGCCTCGATATCCTTGGAGTTGCCGGCACCATCGATAATGGTGGTGTTTTCCTTGCTCACCTGGACGCGTTTGGCCGAACCCAACACCTCGATGCCAGCGCCTTCCAGGGTCATGCCGATCTCTTCCGATATCAGCTGGCCACCGGTCAACACCGCCACGTCTTGGAGCATCGCCTTACGACGATCGCCGAAGCCCGGGGCTTTGACCGCACAGACCTTCAATATCCCGCGGATATTGTTGACGACCAAGGTGGCCAAGGCCTCGCCTTCCACGTCTTCAGCGATAATCAAAAGCGGACGGCCCGACT
>JAJYPQ010000459.1 GCA_021795255.1 Pseudomonadota bacterium | reverse complement strand
CCCGCCGTGTCTCCGCGTTTTTGTGCGAGTCGCCGGAAATGGCGGACACAATCGGGTCGACGATCAGCAGGCGCACGGTTCCCAAGGCTCGCAGGGTGGCCGCCAGGGCCTCCACATCCGAAGCGGGGTCGAAGGCGCGGCGCTTGCCGTCCTCGGTGATACCGGATACGAAATGCACGCGCCGCATATCGGCCCCCATAGCCAGCAGGCGGGGCGCGAGCGTGTCGGTCGGGTCATCCTCGCCAGACCAGATAACCACGTCACCAAGGGGCGCTCTAGAGCCGTCAGGCCAACGTCCGCCGGTCGTAAGGCTCGCAGCGAGTGCGAGCGCCAGGGTCGTCTTTCCCGTCCCCGCCTGACCACCGAGAATGTGGATTTTCCCTGCGGCCAACCAACCGGGCCAAAGCCAGCGGATCGCCTCGGGCGTGATCGTATCGCCGCGCGTCAAGTTCACCCGTGCGGCGTGAGTCTGCGCGAGGCGGTCCGCGACGGCGTTCATGCGGAACCACGATCCGAAGTCGATACGCGGGTGCGGGCGTCCAGCCAAGCGAGAACGTCAGACCCCCGGTAAAGAGGCTGTCGGCCGACTTTTACATACGCCGGGCCGGTGCCCGCCCATCGGGCGCGTTCGAACCAGGCAAGAGACTTTCGCAAGACGGGCGCTAGTTCGGTTTGCGTATAGAGCGCGTCAGGTTCGATGGCGGTTAGTGCTTGCTGCGGCATGTAATTGTCCTCGATTGTTTGAATACAAGGACAATTTAACGGCGGTCGCGGCCTAATCCACGGGGCCACATTTTCTTAAAAAGTGGCCAAAATCTGACAGTGTGGCTACGGGGCGTGGTGACGGAACAGCTCGCGCATCGCGTTTTCGGGCGCTTGGGCGAGGGCGCAAAACGTCGATAAAAAAAGGTCAAAACTGCCTTCGGCGGGGTCGCGCTGCATCCGCCAGTCGTTGCTAACGAGGGTCGGCTTTCGTCCGGTGTCGAGTTGGTAGGCTTGCGCGAGATAGCGTAGGGCGTTAACGCGTTGCTCCCGCATGAGCCTTCGGGGGATTTTGCGGATCACAAGGAAGCGTTGCGCGAACCATGCTATGGGCCCCCGCTTTGTCTCGTTATAAAGGTTTTGTGTGCGCTCGATAATGACGCACAGGGCGGGCAGGTGATCGCGGGTCGGCGTCTGGAGCGTCGCTTGCAGTTCCCACGGCGTCCACTGACTGCCTTGGGCTGCCCGCAGGTGGGACAGGGCCGCGCCAGGGTGTCCGCTCGCAAGGGCCGTCTCGGCCTTTTTGAGGGCCGCAATGATGCGCCGCAGGTCGGGCCTGGTGTCACTCAGTCTCAGCGCTGGATTCAGGGCCTGACCCAAGCCGCAATGATGCGCCGCAGGTCGGGCCTGGTGTCACGCATGTGCTGTGCGCTTTCCAGGACGTGCCTTTTGTGCGCAGCCACAACGTCAGCGGCCCGGTCGATTTCACGCCCGGCCCCGTTCTTCCAGCCGTCCGGCCATGTCGGGCCGTTCTTGCGGCCTTTGTCGATCTCCCGGAAGGCGAGCACCAGAAAATTGTCGACGCGATTCTTGCCGCTGCGGTTGAGCGTCGCCAGCCCTTCGGGGTCTACGGCGGGCAGGTGATCGCGCCAGTCACACTCACCCGGCACGCGGTCGGGAAGGGCGTCGGGCTCAGCCCACTGCTTCCCGGATGACATCAGGATGGTGGGTGGCGATTTTCAGGAGGGTGTTGGCTGCGCCCGAGGGGCTGCGTCGCCCCTGTTCCCAATCTTGGAGCGTCCGCACGGACACGCCGAGCACTTCGGCAAACTGGGCTTGCGAAAGTCCGGCCCGCAGGCGCGCCTCGACGACGCGGGAGAGGGCGACCTTGTGGACCGCGCCCTTCTCCCCGGCGTTCATTTGCCGGACGGAGGTCAACAGTTCGGCGCCAATGTCGCGCTTGGCGTCGCGTGCCTGTAACTCTTTTTCGCTCTTAGCCATGTTCGATCTCCTCGCGAATCTCTCGCAGTACATGAGCCGGGATGTTGTCTCGGGCGCTCTTTGAATAGATCAGGAGCAGCCAGATCGGGCCTGCGGCCGTGGCAAGGTAATAGATGACGCGCACCCCGCTCCGCTTGCCCATACCTCGGCGTGACCACCGCACCTTGCGGCATCCACCGCTTCCCGGTATCACGTCGCCCGCGTCGGGATAGGATGCAAGCCATGCGCAGAAGGCGCCCCGCTCGTCTTCATCCCAGTAGTCGGACCACTGCCGGGAAAAAAGCGGCGTCTCGATCAGGGTCAGCGCATTATACGGCATTGCCGTACTCTCTGGGAAGGGCCACGATCTCGGCGCTTTCTCGTACTTTGGCCGCCTTCAATACGAAGTCCTCGATGCGCTCCATGGGAGCCCGTAGCCGTTCCGTGGTGATGACCAGATAACCGCCGGTCACGTCCCCTTGGGTCTTGTGGTTCATAAGGCGCTTTAAGGCGTAGCTCGGTATGTCCAAGGATTCCGCGATGGTGGCAAAGGTGCGGCGCAGGTCATGCACCATAAACTTGATGCCCGACGCCTTGGCGATCCCTTCCAGGCTATAGCGAAGGTTCCCGATCTGGCCGTGCGTGCCGGTAAATACCAAGGGTCCGAGGCGTTCCCGGCTGTTCAGAAGATCCGCGAGATATGGGCCCATGGGCAGGGTGTGGCTTGTGTGGTTCTTGGTGCCATGCACCGTGAGCGTCCGAGCCTGAAAGTCCACGTCTGCCCATTGGAGGGTGCGGGCTTCCTCCTTGCGTAACCCGGTCAGTAGCAGGGTTATGAAATAGTCGCGGTGCGTCTCGTTGCGAAGTCCCTGCACGGCCGCCCACCACGCGGCCAGTTCGTGCGCCCGTAAGACGCTTTGGCGGCGCTCCACGCGATACCAGGCCCGCGCATGACTCAAGACGTGGGCGGCGTTGTCGGTGAGCAAGGGCCGGCCCTCGGTGTCGGTGTAGCGGCCTTTGGCGAAGGCCAGCAAGGCGCGTAGATACCGGCCCCACTTGTTCGCGCTCGCCGGTGTCGCCTTACCGATGCGCTTGTGCCGGGTCAGGACCATATCTGGCGTGAGCGTGTTTACGGCCTTCTTGAGCCAGTCGGGCGAGTAGCGTTCGACTACCCCCACCATATCCTTCCGGGTGCTCTCCGTAATGGCGTTGCGGGCCTCGGCGTAGTCGGCTAGGACTTCCGCCAGCGTCTTTGTGGCGAGCGCAGCCCGCCTCTTCTCCGCTACGGGGTCGCCGCCCGACGCTATGAGCCCGGTCTTCACCTTGGCGTCCTTGCGGGCTTGCTCCACGGTGACTTTCCCATACCGGCCTAGCGTCATGCGCCGGTCCTTGCCGTGGATACGCTGTTGCAGGACGAAGGTCTTGGTCCCGCTAGACATGACGCGCACACCAAAGCCTGTAATGTCGGTATCCCATGCCAGGGTGTAGCCCTTCTCCGGGATCGGGAGCGCGTCTACGGCAGTCTTCGTCAGCTTGATCTTGTGCATAGCCCCTTCTCCCGTGTAAGCACAATGTAAGCACTGTGTAAGTAGTCGGCGTCAAATAGCTTCAAACAACACAGGACGAAGAATAGGCTTAAAACAAGGGACATTCAAGCGAATTAAAAGCAATGGTATTTCAGTGTAAGTGGACGGTAGGCCGGACAAATAGGACTGAAAATCCTCGTGTCGGTGGTTCGATTCCGCCCCTGGGCACCACAAAATCCAGCGCCTCGCTCGCTCCCCTTCCCAGAAAAGTCCGAGCCTGGGTCAGTTTTGGGACGGTCAGCTATAGGGGTATCGTAGGCTACCATCGCTCAGTGGCCAGGGCAGCCGCAAGGGCTGGCGGGTCAAGACCTGCCGGCGCGGCCTCCCACCGCGGTCTGGCGCCTTT
>JAJYPQ010000458.1 GCA_021795255.1 Pseudomonadota bacterium | reverse complement strand
ATACGAGTTGCGGCCCGGGCCCGAAGCGCTGGCCGCACGGTACGGACAGAGGGAAGCGGCGCGAAAGGCGACGCTATCCCGGAACACGATCACGGCGCTCACAAAAGGCCAGGGCACCCTGCAAAGCTACTTGCAGCTTGCGACCGCACTCAAGATCGAGCCCCGCATAACGAAGCGCAAGGGCTATGCCGCGTGCCTGTCATCAAGGGATCAGACCTGGCAGACCCCTTCGGATCTTCTGACCGCGATCTTGGCCGCTGCCGCCCGGGAGGCCTTCGATCTGGACCCTTGCTCCCCGTCGAGTGACGGGCCGGTGCCCGCGCGCACCAGGTGGACAGAGGTCGATGACGGTCTGGCGCGCCCCTGGGAAGGGCTGGTTTTTGTGAACCCCCCTTACAGTCGCGCGCTCCCCGCGTGGGTCGCCAAGTGCAAAGAGGAAGGGGAGCGCGGCGCGACGGTCATAGGATTGGTACCGAGCCGCACCGATACAAGATGGTGGCACGATAACGTGGCGGGCCGAGCCGATATCGTCATGCTGCGCGGCCGCCTGCGCTTCGGCGGTGGCGCGCATTCGGCACCCTTCCCCAGCGCACTCGTAGTATGGGGAGATTCGCAGATGGCCGAGCGGATCGCAGACGTGATCCCAGGCGCGTGGCTTATTTCCGCAAAAAAGCAATAGTGCAATTCAGGAACAGACCCGATAGGGAATGCCTTTCTTTTTAAGAAACTCCAGAAAACTATCTGGAACAGACGATAGTCTGGTGGTGTATATGCATCCGTTTTGCGAAGGTGTTCCGGCGGATTCCGGTAAGTCCATTATTATCTTCGCAAGAATTGTTTCTCTGCCACGTGCCCCAGTCTCCCTATGGTGAGCATACGCTGTCCATGCGTTCCTGACATCTTTAATTCGCGTCGTATCGACCTCGATTGAGTACGCTTCTTCTTGAGTCACATAACCTCCTTAATATGGGCCGAATTATTCTGCCTTGCTTTATGTTGTTCTCAGTGTTCTCAGGGCAAGTGGACCTTGCAGAGCGCTTTTTCCGTATAAGCCATCGTCCTTCAGGTTCTGGTATCTTTGCAGGCAATGTCTATGTAAGTGTTCTATGAGCTCCGCGACATCATTGATGATGAGATGGGCTCGGCCCGCATCAACCCATGGAGCTAGCGCGCCGTGCCCGTAAAGCGGAGGCATTCGGTCGTCAGGATGTGTGGTCGTTTTCTGATACTTATCTGGCTTTCCGTGGGTCATAAGATGTCGGAATTCTGTTAGTTCCGATATATTTTGATACGGGCGCTTACCTTTCTCTACAACAAACTGCGATACCTCGGCCAATTTTTTCAGTTTCCCTTCAATGCCGCGGTAGGGTGGCTTCTGAAAGAACGCCCTTTCGTTTTCCCATGTTTCGTGGTCAATACGGTCACCGAGGAAGTTCAGATAGGCTTCATATGTGAAGTAGGCAAATAACATCGCGCCCGCGTAGAACGTGAAGGCGCCCCTTTGTTCGGCATCAGCCTGTCGGAGTTGGTGCTGACAGATTGTCCATAACTGTCTATGCATCGATCCCTCGCCGTTAATCTCCGTTTTGATAAGCACCATGTGGGCAGTGTATTTTCCGCATAAAAAACGAATACTACGCGCGGGCGTAATAACGGGCAATAATGTAAACCACGCCGCATAACCCGGCATCCGCGCTCGTCCTTAATTCGCCTCCTTGGTCTCCTGCAAGCCTCTGCTCTCGCCCCCAAGCGCCTCGCCGTGGGCGTTGCTCACAAGGCCCACGCCAGGCTAACCCCCGCCTGTCATGGCTCTTGCCGCTCCGTGACCCCTTCCACGGCTTACCGGCGCCCCTCGTGAGGGGCGAGAGCCGACGCAAGACGCAGAGACCACAACCTGGAGGCGATATGAATACGAACGAGCGCGAGACGGATGCCCGAAGCCCAGTCAACCCCGAGGGGTTCCAGCCTCAACAATCCGCAGAGGGTGGACGGCAAGACATCCACCAAGCCATCACCGACCAGATTCTAGCCGCCATGGAGCAAGCGCGCGGGACCGGGCGCCGGCTTTGGGACTCGCAGCCGTCCCTACCCCTGAACCTCACCACGGGCAAGCCCTACCAGGGCATAAACACGCTCATCCTGTGGGCCGCAGGCCTTAGCCACGGTTACACGTCGCCCTATTGGCTCACCTACAAGCAAGCAGCAGAACGGGGCGGCCAGGTGCGCAAGGGCGAGCATGGCACCGTGTGCGTGTTCTATAAGCCCTGGGAGAGCACGGACACCAACAAGGACACGGGCGAGACGGAGATCGTCAAGGGCGCCGTCCTGAAATCCTTTACCGTCTTTAACCTGGACCAAGTGGACGGCATCGAGGCCCCAGCCCGCGAACCCCGCGCGCCTTTCGCCGCCATCGAGGACGCCGAGCGGATCTTGCGCGCCAGCCCCGCACCTATCAAGACCGGCGGGACGCAGGCTTTCTACCGGCCCGCTCCGGATACCATCCACCTGCCGAACCGCGAGGCCTTCATTAGCGCCGAATCGTTTTACAGTGTCGCCCTCCACGAGATGACGCACAGCACCGGCCACAAGAGCCGCCTAGACCGCGACTTCTCCGGACGGTTCGGAACCGAGGCCTACGCTTTCGAGGAGCTGATCGCGGAGCTTGGAAGTGCCTTCCTGAATACGGACCTTGGGATCATCGGAAGCACCTTACAGGATCACGCCGATTATCTGGCCCACTGGATCGCGATCCTCAAGAGCGACAAGAAGGCGATCTTGACGGCCGCCGCGCAGGCCTCCAAGGCCCACGGGTTCATCAAAGCCTTGTTGGCCGACCAAGGGCAGGTGGCCGCCTAACCCCTACCGCAACCGTCACTGTTACGGTATATGATATCGTAACAGTGACCACTTAGGAGGTATCATGCCACGCAAACCAACCCGTAAAACCGGTCCCATGACAGCCGCCGAACGCATGCGCGAGAAGCGCGCCCGCGACCGCGCCAAGGTCTGGAGCCCAGACGAAGACTTAGAAAGCCTCTCGGATTCCGGGCTCCTGGAGCAACTGGCCGTGGCCTTCAGGAATGACCGGGAGAAGCGGAAAAAGGGGGTTCCCAAAACGGACCGGGGCGCGATCACGCGCGGGCTTTTGAAGGAGGTTGGGAGGCGCATCTAGCCCTTGACGGCGGCGGCCTTGCGCCGAATCCTTCGGGAAGAGATGGCGGAGGGTGCGGGGCGGTAACCTACCCAGGAGCAGGTGACCGCCGGACGCAGACGACCCCAGTCAGGCAGTCCGTGGCCGGCCACGGCGGCCCCGCGTCGCCGGCATCGAGTACCCGCCTGCCCGCTCGATCTCGGCTGTAATGAATGCGTCCAGCTGTTCGTCAGCCCACCGCCGTGCTCGCCCAAACCGGACAGGCCGGGGGAGGCGACCAGACGCCAGCAGGGTCTCGGCCGTCCGGCGGCACACCCCCAGACGGGCCGCCACTTCATCCAGAGTTAAAAGCTGCATAACCATATACCCTCGCGCAGTCACTATGGAGTAATCTGCACGAAGGGAAATAGGCGCGGGTGGCGAATGGCGGCCTAAAAGTGGTGCCATTCACGCAATCTGTAATCCATCTGGCAGAACGGCGATCATTTCGATAGCCATTCTGCCATTCCTATGCCATAACGCGGTTGCATTTCGGCGCACGCCCAGGGGATGAGTCTGCATAGAAACGGCAATGAGAACAAGGTGTTAGGATGTATTGGCGTGTATAGCGGTGCAGTTTTAGGGCACTCATAATGCTGAGGTCGGTGGTTCGAGTCCACCCATAGCCACCATATAAAACAAGAACGTAGCAATACCCCTAGCCCGCGTAACGGTATTTTGGGACACTCGGGGATGTGAGCCCAGGGTAT
>JAJYPQ010000457.1 GCA_021795255.1 Pseudomonadota bacterium | reverse complement strand
GCGCGACCTCCCGGTGGGACGCCGGTCTTGACTGATATTCATGAATAGCAAAAACAGCGACAAGCATTATCGCAAGAAGAAATAGCGCCTCTATAGCCATCGACGATCCACGTTGTGCAGTTTTCATATGGGTATTCTCCCAGGAAAGCATGAGATGATTCTCGGCATCACGGCTCGGATGTCCTGTCAGCTAAGACACGTGCCTGTCAAAGCCTGCGCAAAAGCGCGGCAATCCGCGTCTGTGGCCACCGCCTCTCTATTGGAGGAGGAAGGGAAGACGAACTGGATAGGATAGGGGAGTCCGGTTGCGAACAAAGCGCGCGCCGTAGGTAGTGGGTCCAGCTCGTAAAAGGGAGGGGACAAGGCATCCCCATCCACGGAAATCCATTCAAAGTAAGCATCGTCTTCGGTACTGACCACTCGCAAAATCGCGTTTTCTATAACGAAGACATCGGGGTCTTGTGATATGCCGCCTATCTCGACCTCGAGGATATCTGTCGATTGGTTTTGCGCATGCTCAAGAACCGAGGCCAAAGCCTCTGGCCGCATCTTGCCGCTCTGATGGTCGGTAGCCTTTGCCAACACCGCAATGGGCACGGTGTAGCGTAGGCGCTGATTGTCGAAGATGGCGATGGGTTCTAGCATAAAGACTCCTGATATGTGGGTGCGCTATTGAGAGACCACTCTAAGGTCTCTGGCCAAAATGCAACCAAGCGACTCGCCGAGTTAGTTACCGTATTGCAACGCAAGAACCCACACCCAAGGGTTTTGCTCCCATGATCCCGTTCCATGAATCGAGTCCCACAACAAATGGAGCACCTCCTTGGCGGTTAATCCCAGCCGCGCTTTAGCGCCTTCTGCCCGCGCATCCTTTTCGCTCAAGGGGTGGAGCCTTTCGGCGCGCACGCTGACAATATCGAGCGAGAGCCGAGACGCCCAGCGCGGCATATGGGCGGCTGAGCGGAGACGCGCATCCCATACGTTCCCGTCCGCCGTGAAATTGATGCCAGAGCTCGTGGGGATCTGAGATGGCGGCGTCTTATCAAATTCCGTCCACGCCTGCCATTGTTCGCGCACCCATAACCGATCCCCAGCAGCGAAAGGGCACGGAATCGGTATACTGCCTTCCTCAGGGTACTCCGTCATCCAGCCATACCATCCCGGCCCGCTTTCATGGTCCGCGAGCCAGGCGATGCGTGTGTAGTCCCAATCTCCGTCTTCACTCGCCACAAATGGTGGCACTTTGATGGGCCAGCGCGCCTGCGTTTTGGTTTCTGACAAGAGCGCGTGCACCAGGTACCCACACAATGTGATCGGCCGTTCTTTCATGCCTCAAACCCACGTTTCAGTTCAGCCTTGCCTACCGCCAACAGCCGGTAAGAATCGTGGCCTGCGGGCTTTGTGCGGGAATACTCTATCCGTTCAACGAACTGCCCATTAAGCTTGGTGGCGAGCGTGTTGTCCACACTAAAGTAGGGCACATCGAGCCGGTCTCCCCCGTCCTGGATTTTCTGCAACAAGGCCAGTACGTCCGGACTACATAAGGGCCGCTCTTCGTAATAGCGACACGCCGCTTGGTTGGTTGGGGCGTCGAAAAAAGCGCGAAAATGGGCCAGGAAATCGGCCCCCGCCGGCATTTCTTCTTGTCTGCGTTCGGCGCTCTTTCCACAATGGTGCAATTTGGCAAAGCCATTATCGTGATAAACAAGACCGATATACTGACAGGTCGAACATGTGGCCACAGGGCATCCGTCTTTTTGTGCTCGGCTTGAGCCTGTCATGCGCTATCCTTGGGCTCTGTGCCCAGAACTTGCCAAGCTCCCGCTGTGCGTAGGAAATCCAGGCGCTTTGTCGTGCGATGATCGCTTGTTTCTCGTCCAAAGCAATCTCTAGATCATTAATGCGCTTTCCGAGGCGGCCCCGTTTCTTCTGGGTGGCCTCCAGGTCCTGGATGCGGGTGAGGAGCCACGTCACGAGCGCCACCAAGCCACGTTTGGATTTTTTGGCGCCTACGAACCGTAGCGCCTCGTTATAAGCGACAAAGTTTCCGGCATTATTCCCCCTTCAGCCTCTTACGAGTCTCGTTTGCATCGGACTCCGTGACGATCTCAAAGTGGTGTTTAGCAGCCGCTTCTTTCCAGTGGGTTTCAATCTTTGAGCCCTGCTGAAAATGTCGGTCATACGCGTAATTCCGCGGGATGTCCGCTATCTCACCACGAAGCAACATCGCATCCCACTTCACAACAAGGAAAGCGCCTCTGCCGGCCGCTAAGGCCTCTCTGATCAAGCGTCGGGCAGGTTGGAGCGCCCACCGGGTCGGCTCGTGATGCTCAAACGGCTTATCGGATTCCCACGCTAGGAGCTCTGTCCCATTCCAGTTTCCGTCTTGGATTTGAAACGTGTACTCCACTCCGGCGATGATGATAATTCCTGACGCCCGCACATTGATAGCGTCTAGCCTATCTCGGTCCAGAATCGTGACATTCGCAGGCGACTCGCAGCCTTGCGCCGCCACCGCCATCGCATACATCGCGTCCTCTCGTAAGGACTCGGGTACGTCTCGTTCAAATGCTTGATACGCATCCATCATCAGCCCCCTATAGTTCTTCAGCCACTTGTCGAAATGTTTCCACACCGGATGGCGCTCGCGATGAGTAGGCCGGTCATTCCTCATCCTCCTGTTCTCGCGCCGCCGTATAACAGTTTTCGCAAAGCGGCCCGCTATCCGCGACCGCGAACGTATCTTCTTCGCAGCGCCCCGTAGGCTCTCCGCACTCCACACAAAGCTGCCGTGTACCAGGATATTCCCGGCTGTTGATTTCCTTGTGCTCGGCTTGACTTCTCGCGACCATCGCACCCCCCCCTTGCGTCTGTGTCCAATAGGCCTATCTTCGCACCGCTGCAAAAAATGCAACCGTACCGTCGGCCGTATTCCGCGTAAGCCGCACCCGAAATCCCCCCACGGGGATTATGGCGGACTGGCCAGGAACCAAGCGCACGCGTTTGTCTGCATAGAATTCCCGGACGACAGGAACCTGAGAGATTTTCCCATGCACGATGCGCGTCTTCATCCGGACCAGCCGGGCGACCGTCCCCAGGAACTCGACTTCGTTATGCTGCAAGGCGATCAGCGTGAATTCCTGCCCCGATCGGACGTAATTGGTTTCGAACCTCCCGTTTACGCGCGCCGTATAGGGGGCGATAACAAGGTGGTCGAACTCCAAAGGCGCCCGGGGGCGTGCGACACCGCTTGAGGGGCAATCCGGGCTTGCCATCCGCTGCGCCTTGCCCGTCCGCGTGGCGGTCACCGTAAAGCGTTCGGGCGCAGTGGCGTAGTCAAAATGCATCTGGCGCGAATACACGACTCGGCCGGGTTGCTGGGTAATATAACTGGTAACAGGGAGCGAGAATGGCCGCATGGCATGGACGCACGACGGCGCCTTCGCCAGGACCACAGCGGGGAACAGGCTGATAATCAAAGCAATGGCCATGTTTTTCATAAAACAAACCGCCCTTGGGTGATCGCGCGCAGGGCATGCGTCGTGACGGCATGTCCTGCGTACACAAGGGCCACCCAGGCAGTGGCGAACGCGACCCAGCCCAGCACGTTGGTGAGTGGGGCATAGAGTCCCCACGCAAGGCCGGCGCAGACCGTGCCCCAGAATCCGACGAGCGTCGTGAGCCCCAGGATTCTGTGGGCCCAGGTCTTGTAATGGCTCATGTCGCGCATCTCCTTATGACACATGACGGTCATTCTGATAGTTCCCGGAAAAACGCAAATCCGTGCGCCCGTCAGCGTCCCACCCGATAGGTCGGCGCGCGGGCCTCCCCCAGTCCCGAGACCAGCGTGGGCCGGAACCATTGCAGCCTGCGCTCTCGGCGTCCTTCGCCGTACAGGAC
>JAJYPQ010000456.1 GCA_021795255.1 Pseudomonadota bacterium | reverse complement strand
TGTTACCACTACGTCCACCATTAAACAACCTCCTCAAAAGGTGGCGTTCGCCAAAGCTAGCCAGGGGCCCATGCCAAGGAAAGGCCGTTTACTATACACACTCGACCGCCAGCTCAATGCGCGACCAGTGAGAATTTTCTATGGCACCATACATATAAAGGGGGTCTTAGCCAGAGCTGGGCGGTAAGCTTTATTGTCAACGCGTGAGAGGGATCCTCGCGCTTAAATAAGCCGAGCATTGTGTAAAATGGGTCTGACCCCCGTCAATAACTTTTTGGGTCAGCGGCCTTTTGGCATACTGTGGCATTCCTAGCCAAAACAGAAAGGGCGAGCGTGAAAGCAAGAGCTGTGGAGTCCGGGGGTTTCCTTATCACAAAGGAACCCTATTACGAATCGCAGGGCGACGAAATCGTCTTATTCGAAAGCGCTTACCGCAATCAGATCCCGGTTCTGTTGAAGGGCCCCACGGGCTGTGGCAAGACGCGCTTTATGGAGCATATGGCGTGGCGCCTGAAGCGGCCGCTCATCACAGTCTCATGCCACGACGACCTGACGGCCTCCGATCTCGTCGGGCGCTATCTCATCACGGCCGGCGAGACCGTCTGGGTGGACGGTCCGCTCGCCCATGCCGTGCGGGTCGGCGGCATTTGCTATTTGGATGAGGTCGTGGAGGCAAGGAAGGACACGACGGTCGTGATTCATCCCCTGGCCGACGATAGGCGGGTACTCCCCATCGAGAAAACGGGGGAGGTTTTGAGCGCGACACCGGAGTTTGCCTTGGCAATCTCCTACAACCCCGGCTACCAAAGCGTCCTGAAGGATCTGAAGCAAAGCACGCGGCAGCGTTTCGTCGCCCTCGAGTTCGACTATCCCGTCCACGATCTCGAAAAACGCATCGTCGACCACGAGAGCGGTATCGGCGAAGAGCAGGCCGAAAGGCTGGTCCGGTTCGCAGACATGACCCGCAATCTCAAAGGAAGCGGCCTGGAAGAGGGCGCGAGCACCCGGCTACTGGTTCACGCGGCCAAGTTGATGGTCTCTGGGGTGAGCCCGCAAGCCGCCTGCCGGGGCGCCATTGCTCAAGCCCTAACGGACGATCCGGAGATGCTGGCGGCGATCACCGAACTCAGCGCATCGCTCTTTTAGCGGCCACAAACCGTCGGACGGCCGACTCGTCCAAACGATAGTGACACAGCTCGGAGGCGTCGCACACGAGCACCGGTATCAAATGGCCGTAACGCGCCTCGAGCTTGGCATCGGTCTCGATGTCGACCCTGGTCACAGTCAAGCCGAGCTCGCTTGCGATCGGTGCCAATGCCGCGCTCATCTCCTCACAGAGATGGCAGTAGGGCCGATGGTAGAGGGTCAAGTTCATGGGTGCCAGTGTAGCAAACGCAGACACGGCGCAAACGACAGGATGTAAAAAGGACATGGCTTCACTAACCCCACTGAGCGCCGCCGAGCTTGAGGAATGGCTCGACGAAGAACTGGATGCCGCGCTCTCCATCCGGCGAACGACGCGTGCGCCGGCGCTCGCCTTGGCGACGCTTACGCGAACCAAGCAGGACTTCGCCCGACACTGGATTGCGGTCATCGCCAAAACCAATCCCGAGTTCGCCTTCCATTTTGCAAGCCACGTCACAGACGCCTTACAGCGGATGCCGACTGAGGATACCGAGGCGTGGATCATCCAAGCCATGGATGTCTACGACAAAATGGGCCTTTACCCGGCCGTTGCCATCCTCACCGACATCGCAACTTTTGCGCAGGCGAGCGAGAACAAGTCGCGATCCGTAGCCCTCGACGAGGTAGGTCCGGTTCTTGAGCTTTTTTTGCAGGGCCTGTCGGGGCGCAAACTAAAGCTCGAGCCCAACGAACGAGCCTACACGAATACCACCACCGTCTATCTACCGGCGACGCTCGTCTCACTCCCTAGCCGCGAAGAAAACCTCCGACTCTACAAGATCATGGCCGCCCACTTATGGGCCCAGACCTGGTTTGGAACGTTCCAGGGGACCGATCCGCAACGCCTGGTGCACCACTGCCAGAAATTCCCGGACCCGGAGTACGCGCAGGCCCTGTTCCACGCCCTGGAGACCATCCGCCTCGATGCCTGCCTCGCACGCGAACTGCCCGGTCTATACCGGGAGCTCAGGGCCCTGCAGATCGCCTCGCAAAAACCCTCCCGATGGGCGCCCTATGCGGCCCGCCTGGAGGCCCCGGACGCGACCGTCGACGACACCTACGAGGCCTTGGACGCGTTGTACGGCGAGCCGCTGCCAGAGCCGCATATCTATCAAGGCACCTTAAACGGGGAGGCCGTAGCCGTCGCCATGGGCGAGCGTCTAGACCAGGAGCGCGCCGCCTTGCAAACGGCCTTAAAACAACTCTTGGCCGACAAGGACCCCAAAACGCCACCCGAGGGCGAACGCCGCTTTAGCGTACAGACCGAGCAAGAGAACGAGCGCGCAATGGTGCTGATGCTAGATGGCCAACCGCTGGTCCCGCCTCCCGATGTCCGCGCCCTCATGCATTCCATTGCCCAAGACCTGGGGGAGATCCCGGACGAGTACCTCGTGGCCGCGGGCGACGGGGGTTATGCCCCGGACGCCGACAAGAGACCCGAAGACGTCTGGAAAGGCACCTACCACGAGGAGGGCGCCTATTTGTATAACGAATGGGATCATCGTCGCCAGCACTACCGAAAGGACTGGTGCGTGTTAAGGGAACTCGACGTCCACCCCGTCCACGAGCCCTTCGTCGCCGACACCTTGCGCAAATACAACGGGCTAGCCGCGCGATTGCGAAAAACTTTTGAGGCCTTAAGGGGCGAGAACGCGATTCAGCGCCGCCAAAAGCACGGCGATGAGATCGATTTCGACGCGCTGGTCGAGGCCTTCGCCGATCTTCACTGTGGTCACGAGTTGTCGGATCGACTGTTCACACGCAACCGCCGGTTCGCGCGTAACATCGCCGTCATGTTCATGGTCGACATGAGCGGCTCGACCAAGGGCTGGATCAACGATGCCGAAAGGGAATCTCTCGTCCTTCTTTGCGAGGCTTTAGAAATCCTCGGCGACCGTTACGCGATCTACGGATTTTCCGGCATTACTCGCAAGCGCTGCGAGATGTACCGCGTGAAGCAGTTCGATGAACCGTACGATGAAATGGTCCGTGCGCGCATTACTGGTATCAAGCCTCAGGATTACACCCGCATGGGGGTGGCCATTCGCCACCTCTGTCGCCTACTCAACGATGTGGAAGCGCGGACCAAGCTTCTTATCACGCTCTCTGACGGAAAACCCGATGACTATGACGGCTATCGTGGGGAATATGGGATCGAAGATACGCGCCAGGCGCTGCTCGAGGCCAAGCGCGACGGCATCCACGCCTTTTGCATTACGATCGATAGCGACGCCCGTGACTATCTCCCCCACATGTATGGCGCCGCCAATTACGCGTTGATAGACGACGTGCGCAAGCTGCCACTTAAGATCTCCGACATTTACCGTCATCTGACGAGTTGATGGAAAACGTTCGCGCCCATTAAATCACCTTTGGTCGTCATCGATCTTGGAATCTTGAGCCCCGACACTCTCGGATCAGGTTTTACTCATGAGTCCATGACTTAGGGATAAAACGGCGGCCTCACGCGCCTTGGGCGCACGAAAGGGCGGTACACCGAATCAGTACCCGCCGTATGTTTCGGTGGACGATGGGAAACCTCACTGGCGCGTCCGCGATTGTGGGGAACGCAGCCACAACCCATCGAGAAACTGGCGGCCAAGTCCCGGCGGCGGCTTTTCGTACCAGACCGCGGCGTCCGACAGATCCCGCGCCGTCTCCGGCCGCAGTCGGACATCGAGGGTTATAGGCTGCGGCGGATCTCGGCCACAACACCGGTCGC
>JAJYPQ010000455.1 GCA_021795255.1 Pseudomonadota bacterium | reverse complement strand
GGGCCACAAAGCCCGGGCCCTCCTAGCAAGACCGAATAGGGGTGTCACATCTGGCGCGATGAGGACCAAAAGTGGCGCAAAGCCGGGGTCGTCCCCCACATCCTCAAGCGAGGTCACGACAATTCTTTTGAGTTCTACGCCGGCCTTAGCGGCAATCTCTCGCACCTGGTTAGATGGGCCACGCTTAGGCCGCGTGTCGAAAAATACGAGCGGTCGCTTCTGCATAATCAAAGAAGTGGTAAACCCAGCAGCGAACGTCCTATCCAGAGGCGCAAGAGGCTCGCCGTAGGCGACATGACGGGGGCCGCATGGGCATCGCGCAAAAGACGCGCCAAGATAGAGTTCTCGCGATATCCTATCCCCCCGCACAAGGCCATCGCTTCGCCTGTCACCCGCAAGGCGGTATCGCCGGCGCTCACTTTGCTCGCCAATATGGCCTCCATGGCACCCGGGTCTTTCATGTCAGCAAGGTCCGCCGCTCGGTAGATCAAAAGCCGAGTTTTTTGGAGATCCATCCACAACTCGGCCACTTTGTCTTGAATGGTAGTGACACGCGCTAGACTCTCGCCCGAGTGGCTAAAGGTCCGCGCCTGGACATGATCCATGGCGTTTGCGAGCGCCGCATCGGCAATTCCCGCGTACGTGCCGGCCATCGCCAAGAGAAAATGGGGAGCTAGTATCTGAAAAAAATACCAGATCTCGTCGCCCTCTTCGCCCAACAGGCTCTCTGACGAAATACGGGCCTCGTCCATGCGAAGGCCGCGCGAGGAATTGCCGCGCAGACCCATGCCATTCCAAGGTTCAAGCCAAGTAAGCCCCGGGGCGTCAGCGTCTACGACTACGCAAGAGAATTCCCCGCTCTCGTTTGACCGGCTCGCTTGAGTGGTAACGACATAGGAATGCGCATGACCGCCATTGGTCACGAACTGCTTCGTGCCATTCACATAGAATCCATCGTCCTTCTGGGTCAGCGTGGTTTCGGCAAGATACACGTGCGATCCGTGGCCGCTCTCCGACAGCGCGAGCGTTGTAATATGTCGGCCCTGGGCGATGGGCCGGAGGTACCGCTCGTCCTGGGCCTTGGTAGCCTTGGCCGCGATCACAGCCGCACCAACGCAATGCATCCCGTAACATAAGGCTGAAGAGCAGCAGCCCCGGGCCAGGGCTTCCGTCGCCATCACAAGCGCCGTGAAGCTTTCCTCCAATCCCCCCGCCCGCCGGGGCACGACAAGCCCCATGAGCCCAGCCTCGGCCAGGGCATCAAAGCTGTGCTTTGGCCAGACCGCATGCTTATCGACATAAGCTGCCTTAGGCGCTAAAACTTCCTGGGCGACCTTAGCAAACTGAGCCCGTAAAGACCGTAGGCGCGGAGGAATCATTTCCATAGTAAATCTCCTAGACGATACGGCCCCACAATATAAGGCGGGCGTCGCCGCCCGCGCGCTCCGTTAGGGCCTGGGTCTTGCTTCTAAAAAGGCCGCAAGATCGTAGGCCTGTTTCGGGCGTAAACTGCCGGGCTTTCCATAAGGCATGGTTGCTGCCAGAAAGGCTGCCAGCACGGGGGTGCGGGCAAGACTTGCGCGCTTACCGAAGCTCCATTGCCCCCATACCGGCGGAAACACGATGTGGCCTTGGGCGCGAGCACCTTGACCGTTCCCGCCATGACAGACAGCGCAACGGTGGACGTATAAGGCCGCTCCCGCGAACACATTCGGCGCCTGGGCTGGCCTTGGCAACGGCGGGTAGCCGCGTCCGGCGATGTGGGCCCCTATCGGTGCCCCGCGGCTCATCCAGTGAACGTAAGCCAAGAGATCGGTCATAATGCGGCCCCCTAAGGGAGGTGCTGTTCCGCTCTCGCTTTGGACGAAGGCCGCCTGAATCCGGTCCGCCAAAGTCGTCACCCGTCCGTTATAAGTCCGTGGGTAGAGCACCGCCGCGGCCCACAGCGGCCCAGCACTCGGCTCACGTCCCTCACCCATATGGCAATTCCGACAAGAAAGGCCGTTCCCAACATAAGGAGGCGCGTAGCGCCTCGTATGATCAAAAATGGCACGACCATGGAGAACGGCTTCCCCAAACACTGTTACGGGAACCGCGAACCGGCGCGGCGGAGCAAAATTCTGATGGGAGAGCCGGGCGATGCGCGGCTTGGGGCGGGAACGGAGCAGACGCGACGCGCTTCCGATCGTGCGCAGGTACAAAGCGAGATCGGAGATTTGACGGTTGTTTAAAGGACGAGCCGCCGCACGCATCAGCCCAAGACCCAGACCACGTCGCGCCCCTGCCCGAAACGAGCGCAGCTCCTCTTTGAGGTAGGCTTGCGACTGGCCAGCAAGCCAGGGAAAGCGTGCGCCCATGCCCTGAGCCAGCGGCCCGTGACACCGAGCACAGGCGACGACCTTGTCCTGAAGGTCGCCATGCTGATAAAGGCGATATCCGTGCGCCATACTCGATCGACTGATGCCCTGCGCAAAACGCCGCGCACGGGGACGGAATGCCGCATAATAGTCAACTACTGCCACCATCGCTTCCGGCGAAAGGTCGCGGGCAATGGGTGTCATAATGCCATTTAAACGCTTGCCATCGGCAAAAGACCGCAACGCGCCCAAAAGATAGGTCGAGCCGAGACCGACTAGCCGGGGATAAGCAAAATGGTGGCGGCCCTGCCCTTGCGGGCCATGACAATCGGCACACGCCTCGACGTGACCCTGCCCATAGAGGGCTATGCGCTTCCCGAGAGACAAAGAAGCGGCATGGGCCACCACCACAGCGCTCGCAGCAAAAACGAGCGCGTACACAAACCTCATCGACCGTGGACCATTCCCAAAATGCCCATCACGATAAGATAAATGGCGACGATATAGTTAAGAAGACGCGGCACCAGGAGAATCAAGATGCCGGCCAATACGGATATCAGTGGTTCTAAAGCAAGATGAATGTACATAGTATCCTCCCTCAGGTAAGTGATAGTAGCTTAGCTTATTATGACCGAACTCGTCCTTCCGTCCGATTCCCCTTCACGACGGTGCCCATGCCACCCAAAAAACGTGCGTGGCACGCTGTTGGGATGGTGATGAGACGAATCACCCCGGGTATGGCGGTGCCAACGGCGATGGCCACCATCGAAATTGACGATCATGAGCACGATGCCAAAGAGGGCCAAGAGAGACGCAAGAACCAAGACCGGCGTCACCCGCGCCTGACCGAAGCCCAAGGCAAGGCCCGCCCCGACAAAAGGAGCGCTGGCAAAATAGCTGCTCGTGCGTGCCGCGCCCAGAGTTCTAAGGGCCAAAATGAAACAGACAAGACTCAAGCCGTAGCCCAAAAAGCCCACAAGAAGTCCGGCCCCCGCCGCGGCCAATGGCAGGCCATGACCGCCCCCGTATCCCCACAAGATCGCCAAATCAACGACCCCAGCCACCAAACCTTTCACGCACGCCATGACGAGCGCGTCCGAATGAGCAATATGGCGGGTCAGAATATTATCAAGCGCCCACCCAAGGCTCGCGCCGGCTACAAGCCAATCGCCCACCCGCCAGGAGAATGAAGACAGGTTGTGGGCACTAAAACCCAGCGCGGCGGCGCCCGCCACAACAAGCAGCATCCCCATAAGGCGCAGCCCGCCTACCGCCTCCCGCAGGACCAGACGCGCCAAAAAGATGGTAAACACCACCTCAAGGTTCAACAACAAGGCGGCCGATACGGAGGAGGTCCGCGCAAGGCCTGTGGTGAACAGGATAGGGGCGACGATCCCGCCGCTCAAAAGCGAGAGCGCGAACGGCAGTCCATGGCCCGGAACGAACTGGGTGCGGTATCCGCACAAACGCCGCACCAAAATGATCGCGGCGAGCCCGATCCCACAGCCCAAATAAAACACCGCCGCCAAAGCGAGTGGCGGGAGGTCTCCAGATCGGA
>JAJYPQ010000040.1 GCA_021795255.1 Pseudomonadota bacterium | reverse complement strand
CACGCGCCTGCTAGCGAAGAAGCTGCGCATCTCGCAGAGCATCATGAGCTGTCTCTGGCGTGCGATTGGCTTGCCGCCGTACCCGTACCGAGACCTTCAAGCTCCCCACCGATTCGTTATTCGTCGACAAGGTCCGAGACGTCGTGTGGGCCTGTACCTAAACCCGCCGACGACAGCAATAGTGCTCGGCGTGGACGAGAAGCGCCAGATCCAGGCCTTGGGACCGTACCCAGCTGACCCTGCCGCTCGCCCCGGGCCTGCCGGAGCGACGCACGCCCGACTACGAATCACACGGACCGATAATTTTGTTCGCAGCCTTGGATCTAGCCTCTGGCAAGATGATCAGTGATTTGCATCGGTGTCACCACAACCAGGACTTTCTGACGTCCTTGCGCATCCTCGATCCCAAGATCCCAGTTGCGCTCGATTGGCATATGATTAGGGACAACTACGGTATGTACACGACCCCCACGGCCAAGGTCTGGGTGACCCACCGTTTGCACCTTCACGCGCACTTCACTCCGACCTTGGGCTGTTGGCTCAAGATCGTCGAACGCTGGTTCGCGCCCATAAGAGAACGCCAAATACAACGCGACACTCATCGCAGAACCATCGACCGAGAAGTGCCATACGCGAATATCCCAAACTCTATAATGAGGACAAAAAGCCGTTCGGCTGGACAAAAGTCACTGACGCGATTGCCACCAGCGTGGCAAGATGCTGTAAACGCATGTCAGACTCAGGACACTAGAACCGCGCTTCACATGTGAAACCGAGATCTTATTAAAGAAGGGTATATATGTTGATTAAAACCAGGTTTTGGCGGCTACGTTATGTGGTTCTGGCTCCGTTGTTGTTAATGCTGAACGGTTGTGCGAAGAACTCCGTCTGGTGGATATTTAATCCTCAGGGCGTAGGGGCAAAAGCCAGTTACGATTACATGATGATTGATGTGGCGGTGATGCTGGCTATCGTAAGTATTACGGCCATTCTGATCGTCTGGTTCATGTGGAAGTATCACAAGGGTAAAAATCGCGGACAGTATGATGGGAAATGGGCGTACTCCAGAAAGCTGGATTTCGCCTTCTGGGGTATACCGATTGCTGCGGTAGCCTTTCTTGCCTGGGCGGTGGCGCTGCATGGCAGCTTTGCGGTGAATCCTTACAATCCCACGGTCATTACCCGTCATATTAAGCACAAAAGAGAGGTCATAAAAATTGATGTGATCGCAACGGACTGGCAATGGCTGTTTATCTATCCTCAGTTTCATAATATGGCAGTGGCCAACAAACTGGTTGTCCCTGCACATACACCGATATTTTTCAAGCTGACTTCCTCTGCGGTCACTACGGACTTCTTTGTGCCTCAGCTGGTCGGCATGATTGACGTCATGCCGGGAATGCGGACTAAGGATGCCTTGGAGAGCAACGCTATCGGTACCTATCAGGGTATCGCAGCCGACTATTGTGGCGCGGGCACCTCCTGGATGCTGTTTAAGACCAAGGTATTGAGTAGGCCGGATTTCAAGCAATGGGCACATAGCGTAGAAAACAGTCCAAACACTATGGATTACGCCCAGTTCAACCGCTTTGCGGAACCTTATATCAATGTAAAAGGTAAAACGCCAGTCTACGGGCATATTGCAGATGGTCTTTTCAATCATCTGATATTGGAAGTCATGAATGGCAAAGAATGGCCGCTTCCCATGTTCATGACAAAAAACATGTTTCATTACTTGAAATTGCAGGCTGCCGAGCACCGTGCCTGATAGGTAAACAGACTCGCAATGGAGAACCGCTATGCTGGTTAACGTACCTGGACCTTGGAGTCCTTTTCTGGGGCGCCTCGCATTATCCGAGATTCCGTATACCAACCCGATTCTTGCGCCGCTCTTTGTAGTGATTGTGATTGTGGCTATCGCTATCGCCGCCGCTATTACCTATTACGGCAAGTGGGGCTATCTCTGGAAGGAATGGTTTACTACGGTGGACCATAAGAAGTTGGGCATCATGTACATCATCCTCGGCCTGGTCATGCTGTTTCGCGGATTCATCGATGGCTTGATGATGCGTACTCAGCAGGCCATGGCCGTCGGTCCGGGCGCTAACGGGATGAAAGCCATGGGTGCCATCCATGGGTATCTGACGCCATTCCATTTCGGCCAGGTATATAGTGCCCACGGCGCGATCATGATTCTGCTGGCGGCGACACCGTTACTGGTCGGGATCATGAATATTGTTGTGCCGCTGCAGATCGGCGCCCGAGATATGGCTTATCCCTATCTCAATGCGTTGGGTTTTTGGATTACTGCTGCCGCGGTCGTTTTGATTATGAGCTCTCTGTTTGTGGGGGATTTCTCTCATAACGGCTGGTTCGGTTACGCGCCTATTTTTGAGATGGCTTACAGTCCGGGGGTGGGGGTCGATTACTGGATCTGGAGCCTAGAACTGGTGGCATTAGGAACAACACTCGGCAGTATTAATTTCCTGGCAACAGTCGTGAAAATGCGGGCACCTGGGATGATCTGGAGCCGTCTGCCGATTTTTACGTGGACAGCTATTTCAGCCAATATTATCGCCTTAACTTCGTTTCCCTGTTTACAAGTGGCGTTGGCGCTTGTGGGTGCGGATCGGTATTTAGGCACGCACTTCTTTTCTGCCGGATTCGGCGGAAATCTGATGTTGTATACCAACCTCTTCTGGCTCTGGGGGCATCCCGAAGTGTACTTCGTGATTCTTCCGGCTTTTGGCATGATATCCGAAATTATTCCGACCTTTTCGGAAAAGCCACTTTTTGGTTACATGGCTATGGTGATCGCTTCATTCGCCATTGCGGGGGTGTCGTGGCTTGTCTGGTTGCACCACTTCTTTACTATGGGCATGGGACCTTATGTGAGTACAGAATTTAGTGTGGCAACCATGATGGTGGGTATCCCCACGGGTGTCAAAGTGTTCAACTGGGCATTTACCCTGTACCGGGGACGCATCACTTATACGTCGGCCATGCAGTGGGCTCTGGGAGCTTTGTTCCTGCTCTTGGTGGGTGGGCTTACGGGCATGATGTTGGCGGTTCCAGCCATTAACTATATGGTACACAACAGTGTCTTCGTAGTGGCACATTTCCATATGATGCTGCTCTGTATTGTATACGCGGTATTTGGTGCGGTGACATTTTGGTTCCCCAAGGTATTCGGATTTAAGCTCAATGAAGCGTGGGGGAAAATCATGTTCTGGCTGTTTAGTGCCGGGACGATACTAGTCTTTTTGCCCATGTTCATGTTGGGCTTTATGGGTGAAACCCGGCGCCTGGATTGGCCGTTCAATCCGCACTGGGCGGCCATGTTCGATATCCAAGTAATCGGTATCGGAGTCTATGTACTGTCGGTATTCGCTTTTCTCTGGATGATTTACGTCAGTATTCGTGATCGGGCGCATCACCGGGTGGGCGCGGATGCCTGGGGTACTTCCCGTAGTCTGGAATGGCTTACGGATTCGCCCGTGCCCTTCTATAACTACGCCATGGTGCCCCATGTCAATGCCCGAGATGAGGCGGCATGGCGCCGGGAGCATGGTTTTGCAGACACGGCCCCGTCCCACTTCAAGGCCATTCATATGCCTAACAACACGGGTGTGGCCATCCTTATTGGTGCGCTCGCCTATGTGATCGGATTTGGATTGACCTGGCGTATCTGGTGGCTGACGGTGGCGGCCCTGATTATTACGGTACTAGTCATAATTTACCGTTCAGGAAATGGAGATCCAGGCCATGTGATTTCGGCTGCGGAGATGGAAAGGTTGGATCGTGAGTCGCGGCAGAAAATGCCTGTCGATCACGAACATATTGCGAATGGGGGCTATACCGGAGGTACTGCTATGACGTATCCGGCAGAAGCTGGGGGTGGAATGCCTCAACCGGGGACGCGAGCGAGAAGTTTAGACCCTTTACCTAAGTCTATCGGGTGAATACGTTGGCGTGAGAATCGGCGTGTCCGCTGCAGGCGGTTTAATAAGGAGTGGAATATGAGTTCGTCTCATGATAAGCCCGTGGACCCTGATCAGGTGGTGCTGTGGTCCGATGATTACGAAGGGCACGATACAATATCAACCCGTACCTTTGGGTTTTGGATGTATATTCTTAGTGACGGTATGTTGTTTGCGACTCTTTTCGCCGCCTATGGGGTGCTGAGTTATCCGCATAGCTATTATACCGGACCGACGCCCGCACAGTTTGTCGCACCTTGGTATACTTTCGTTCAGACCATGGCATTGTTTTTGAGTGTGCTGGCTTATGGATTTTCCATGACTTCGCTTAAATCGGGCAGTAAAGCGGGAGTAGTGAATGGCATTCTTGTCTCCATGATATTAGGTATCGTTTTTGTCGGCATGGATGTTCATGATGTTCTACGTATGCTCAGTATGAATGCCACTCCTGAGGTGAGCGGTGGACTATCCGCTTTTTATGCCCTTACCCAAGTACATGCTGCGCACATTGTTGTGGGACTGGTCTGGATGCTGGTCATGCTTTATCAGATCGTGAAGAAAGGCTTCACCGAAGATGTGGTGGGTCGTCTGATCAGTTTACGCATGTTCTGGCAATTTCAGGCCGTGATGTGGGTATTCATTTATGTGTTTGTCTATTTGTGGGGATATATGTCATGAGTCACAGTCATGTTAATCCGGTTGAACATCCGGAAGTCCAGATGGCGAGCAGGGGGAGTTATCTGACGGGATTTGTTATCGCCTCCTTGTTGATGTTGGTAGCCACCATTCTGGTGAGTGATCGGATGTTGGCGCCCTTCGCGTTATTGCTGACGATTACGGGTTGTGCGGGGCTAGCGGTGATCGCTCAGGTGTATTTTCTCCTTCATATGGATTTTTCTCAGGATAATATCTGGAATACCGTAGCTTTGGTCATGTTTATTCCACTTTTCGTCATTAGCATCGGTCTGACCTGGTGGATGTTCTCGCAGTTATACCTGCGAACGATGCCAATGATTCCAGGTATGCCCGGCATGCACTAGACGTCATGTATTGACCTGCCCAGCCTCAAGCACCATGGATTAAGCTTAAGGGCGGGTAAATAACCATCCACTCAGAGCCACCATTGAGGGGGCAGGTCATGACGAAGTATAGAAAATATGTGGGACTCGATACACACAAGGACATGATTGCGGTGGCCGTCGATGGTATGTACCGTCCGCATGAGCGCGGCGCGGCTTGTCGATCGGAGGCAGGATCTTGATCTGGCAAAACTTGAGTTCGAGAGCCGCCTCTCACACGCGGCCACGACAGTCTAAAATCTCGCTCCCGCTTCAAGCCATTGACCCTCGCGTCTGAGCTTCACAAGCTCCGCCTGGGCACCCTTCATGGCGTCCACCGTGACGCCAGACGCTTGGGCCTTGCTATGATCGGCTATCCATCCAGACAGGGTCTTTTTCGAGGTTCCGAGTTCGCCGGCGCTCTGCGTTGCGGGCTTGCCTGCGGTTTCGACCAAACACGCGGCCTCTCTTTTATGCTACGCGCCAGAGACAAACGGGGGCAGGCCATCGGCAAGGCCACTGCCGCAGCCCTTCAATGCAGCCCGGGGCAGCTGTTTCGTCAAAAAAAGGCTCTATCCGACTTTCCCCACGGTATCGGCTTGATAATCAGGTAGGTCTGATGGGTGTGGCGGCGTAAACGGGTCAGACGATAGGCGTTGGGTAGGACCGGAGCCCGCTTGGGGCACACGAGGACTTGCAATGGAGGGTAAACACGGGTCTCCTCTCAGTTGTTGACCAGTCATCGACAAAGAGAGGAAACCCATGAGCCGCCTGACGTGGCTTACGAAAATACTACGCCTGAAAGACCGGGAAATCACCGCCTTCTCATTCCCACAACGCGATACGGAACTCCATCTCTGGGTCAAGCCCTGCAAAAATGGCGGCCGCTGTCCCGTGTGTGAGCGTCGCTGCCCGATCGTGCGCCAGGCCCAGGAGGTCCGGTCCTGGGAGGATGTGGCCATCTTGGGCCGCAAGGTTCTATTCTGGTATGCCCCCAAGGAGATCGTCTGTCCGACCCATGGGCTCGTGCAGGAGGCCATCCCGTGGGCGGCGCGCTATGCTCGTATCACCTATCGCCTGGAGTTTCGCCTCTGCGCGCTCTGCCAGATCATGACGCAAAAGGCCGCGGCCGCCATACTGAAGATGGCCCCGTCGACGCTCTCTAACTGCTTGCACCGGGTCATCACCCGGGTGCGCACGGGCCACACGATCCGGGGCTCGTCACGCTCGGCGCCGATGAGATCGCGTATGGCAAAGGCCGGAAATATGCCACGATCATCTACGATCTGGACCGCTCCTGTGTGGTGTGGGTGGGTCAGGGTAAGGGGCGCGAGACGATCGACCGGTTCTTCAATGAGTCGCTCTCCGAGCACCAGAGGCTCAAGATTAAATGGGCGAGCTGCGACATGAGCCGTGCCTACACCGGGGCCATTCAACACCACTGCCCGAATGCCACCCTCGTGATCGACCGCTTTCACGTGGTAAAGGCCTTGAACGAGGCGCTCGATGCCGTCCGGAAAGACGAGTGGCGGGGACTGGACAAACGGGGGCGTCAGGCCATCAAGGGACTACGCTGGATGCTCGGGATGCAGGCGCGCAATCGCTCCAGGAAACAATCGCGGTTCTTAAACGCGCTCCGCACCTCCAACCGGCGCATCCATCGGGCCTGGGTCTTGAAGGATGAGTTCGAGCGCATCTGGCATTTCACATACCCGGGCGCGGCGGGGCAGTTCTTGAAGCGCTGGATGACGGGCGCCCTCAGAAGCCGCTTACCCTCTCTCAAGAGGTTTGTGACCACCGTGCGTAACCACTTCGATAACATCCTCTCCTTCATTGAACGCCCGCTCACCAATGCCGTGGGCGAAGGCATCAACCGCCTGCTCAAGATCGTGAAGAACCGGGCCTCGGGATTCCGGGGGTTTGGAGCCCTTCGCTGACCTGATCTTCCTGACCATCGGAGACCTCGATATCCCTGCGCACATTCCTTCCGATTTGCGTACGTTGTGAGTGCTGAGGAAAACACTGTGAGGCTAGGGAATCTGAGGGTTTTAGTGGTGGGGAGATCCGGATATAGCCCAAAAAAATGACCACCGTGGAGCGGGATGCCTGGTGATTGCCGATCTCCCCGGTTTGTCTATCGATACAGTCTCTTGGACTATTCTATCCCTAATTTTTCAAGCTTATAGCGCAGCGCTCTAAAGGTAATACCCAGCTCTTTAGCGGCCGCGGTTTTGTTTTGATGAGTATCACGTAAGGCCTTTTCGATAGCTGCGCGCTCCACCTGTGCCAAATGCTCCTCGAGCGACCGTTCGCCCGTGTAGTCTTCGGCGGCGAAGGGGGTCTCCGCTGCCATATCGGCATCGCTCGGTTCGGCCGCGGCACGATCGGGCGGGAGCCTTAGATCATGAACATCGATTTCGTTGCCCTCGCACAGCGTCAAGGCGCGTTCCATGATGTTTTCGAGTTCGCGCACGTTGCCAGGAAAGGAGTAGCGCTTCAGGGCCGCCAGTGCCGCAGTCGTAAGAGGTAAAGCGCGGTTTGCCGCGAGCTTTACGGCGAGGTGCTGGGCGAGGCCGGGAATATCCTCGGCGCGTTCCCGTAAGGGCGGAATCACGAGTTCAATGACGTTGAGCCGGTAGTAGAGGTCCTGACGAAAGGCGCCTATGCGTACAAGGTCATGGAGATTCTTGTGGGTCGCGGACAAGATGCGCACATCCACCGCTATCTCTTGTTGGCTTCCCACGGGCCGTACTGCCTTTTCCTGGATGGCCCGCAGAAGCTTGACCTGCATGGGCACGGGAAGATCGCCCACTTCATCGAGAAAAAGGGTACCACCATTCGCGGTTTTAAAAAGCCCGTCCTTGTCGGCGAAGGCCCCGGTGAAGCTGCCTTTGCGATGGCCAAAAAATTCACTTTCCATGAGTTGCTCAGGAATCGCCCCGCAATTGACGGCGACGAACGGCTTACCGGCACGCGGCCCAAGATCATGGATGAGGCGCGCCGCAAGCTCCTTGCCAGTGCCTGATTCGCCGCTGATATAAACCGGCGCCTGCCCCCGGGCTAGACGTTCGATGAGTATCCGCACAGATTGGATCTCCGCAGAGCTGCCAAGGAGTTTGCCGGCCGCGCTTGCGCCATTCGTCGCTCCTTGTTTCGACATGCTAAGGGCACTGCGAACCAGGGATCGGAGCTCGTTGATATTGAGGGGCTTGCAGACGAAATCGAAGGCGCCCCCCTTTAGGGCCGCAATCGCGGTTTCCATGCTCCCGTGGGCTGTGATGACAGCGACCGGGAGGCCGCGATGGTGTTCTTCGATATGACGCACGATATCGAGTCCGTCGCCGTCAGGTAGGCGCATGTCGGTCAGGCAAAGATCGAAGTGGTACTCCTTCAGAAGCGCGAAAGCGGAGGCTACGTCGCCCGCCGAACGAGTTTCCAGATTCATTCGTCCTAGCGTCAATTCGAGCAGGGCTCTGATGTCGGCCTCGTCATCGATGACCAGAACTTGAGGTGTGCTCATGAGGCCAGGGCCGCGTCAGTGCAGTCAGTTAGCCGTCCAAAGGTCAATCTAAACCGGCATCCGACAGGGGCTGGGTGGTATTCCAGGCGTCCGCCGTTGGCCTCTGCGAGTTCGCGACCGATGTAGAGTCCAAGACCGGTGCCGCGGGCCGTGGTTGTAAAGAAGGGGTCAAAAATATGCTCGGCAATGGCTTCCTTGATTCCTTGGCCCCAATCGATAACCTCGAGATAACTGTAGCCCTCACTATCAGCATTGACGAGCAGCTTGATGACCGCCACATCTCGGTAGGGTGGACTATTTTTCAAGGAGTTGTGACAGAGGTTGTTGACGATCTGAAAGAGGTGGTCGGTATCAAAACACACGGTTTGAGACTGTTCGATGACAAGACTCAAAGCGCCCATGGGAATATTGAGCGCCGCAGCGCAGGCCGGTAGGGTGTCTTTGAGCCAAGTGTGCAAGTCGAAGCTGGTCGAATGGGTCCGGTCGCGGCGTCCTAGTTGTAAGACGTTTTCCACGATAGTGTTCATGCGCCGACCCTGGTCGTCGATAATGTTCGCCAGATCCCTGCTTTCGCTCTTGATATCCGGGCTTTCCAGCAGCAATTGGGCCGCGTGCGTGATGGCGCCCAGGGGGTTGCGGATTTCGTGCGCTATGCCCGCCGTCAAGCGCGCCAGCCCCGACATTTTCAGCTGCTGGGCCTGTTGTTTCAGGATGGCTGTGTCTTCGAGAAAAATAAGGGTGCCCGCTTCTTGATCGGATCCCAGGGGTTTAAAGCGCGGTAAGAGCGTGTAGCCGGTGGGTGACACCAACAGTCGCCGTCCGATGTGCGGGGCCTTTTGTTGGGCCTGCCATTGCTCGTGAAGGGCCGGTGATAGGGCCTGAAGCAGGGGGTGGCCGCCGGTGCTGCCTAGCGCGAGGTAGGTGCAGGCGATCTTGTTGGTGAGGCGAATATGTCCAGTGTTGTCGACAACGAGCACGCCTGACTGCAGATGCTGTACGATCTGTTCGTTGAGCCGCGCCATGTGCAGGAGGTCGATTTCTTGTTTTTCGGCCAAGGCCTCGGTGACGCGTAGGCGGTCGGCTACGAGGTGGGCCAGGGCGGCTGTAGCAAATAAGACGAGACCGAAAAGACCGACCTGGGAATAACTCGCAGGGAGGCTCGACTGGGTACCCGTGAGGTAGGGCCAGGCCCGTTCCAGCAGGACACCAATGGTGGTCAAAGCGGCAAAAAATATCGTGAGGCGTCGGTTCAGAAGAAAGCTCGTTCCGGCCGTCGACACCAGTAGAAGGATACCAGTGCCGCTTGCGAGCCCACCGCTTGCGTGCATCAGGAGAATCAAAGCCACGACATCGAAGAAGGCGAGGATCGCCGCCTGGGTGTCAAAATCGGCAATACGCCGACGTGTGGTATCGAGGGCGACGATATAGAGGGCCGCATAGAGCAGCGCCACGATCAAAAAGAGTCGCGGATCGGTACTCCCGAAGGGGGCCAGCGCTCCCGCCCAAAAACCGGCCACGCAGGCCAGTAAGGCCAATGTCAGCCGGTAGGCGTTGAAGTAGCTCAGTAGGAGCCAGTTCTGCTCGCGTACGAGAAGCGGGGTCTCGACCCCGTCCAGGGCCATATCTAAGGCATGATTCGTGGCGCTCATAGACCTTGAATTAGCACAGATTGGTCGTTAAGGCAAAGTCTCACCGCTGCGCGGCCGCGGTTTTGTGTTCTAGGCAACAAAAACTCGTATTGCTTGGGCCTGACATGGCCTCAGATCGGGGAATATAGAGCCCGCAATGGTCGCAGGCGACCATGTCGCCTGCCGTACGCACGCGTCGGCGCACGGTCGTGGGGCGACGGGGCGCGCCCCGCAAAGGCGGGCGGGGCAGGAGGAGGCGCCGAACAAACCATATGGCGCCCCATAAAAATAACAGTTCGACCAGGAGGCCCACAGGTGTTGGAAACGCTCTCTCAATGGTCGGGGTGAGAGGATTCGAACCTCCGGCCCCTAGCTCCCGAAGCTAGTGCTCTACCAGGCTGAGCTACACCCCGTGACGACATACCGTTCACGGTGCCCTCAATGGTCCCTATGAACGGAGAAATAGGCCAAACCGAGTAATGCCTGTTTGTAGGGGGAGTCGGGCAGAGAAGTGAGCGCTGCCCGTGCCAAATCGGCCTCGCCCTCGGCCCGCCGCGCAGTGTACGCGATCGCCTGAGTGGATTCAATGGCAGCGACCACGCCTTCGATTCTCTCAAGCCCCCCTTGCTCGATGGCAGTCCGGACTAGGGCTTGCTCGGCCTTGGTGCCGGTGCGCAAGACGTGGATCAAGGGGAGCGTGGTCTTGCCCTCGGCGAGGTCATCGCCGATGTTTTTTCCCAGCCGCTCGTTTTGGGTGCCATAGTCGAGGGCGTCATCTATGAGCTGGAAGGCGGTCCCCAGGTGCCGTCCATAGGTCGCGAGTAGCGGCTCGCTTTCGGGTACGCCGCCAAGCACCGCGCCAAGCTCGGCCGCAGCCTCAAAAAGCTTGGCAGTCTTGCTGCGGATCACGGTCAGGTATTGGGTCTCTTCGATGTCTGGATCGTTACAATTGATGAGCTGGAGCACCTCGCCTTCCGCGATAGTGTTGGTGGCTTTGGCGAGGATATCCATGACCCGCAGATCCTGAACCTCAACCATCATCTGGAAGGCGCGCGAGTAAAGGAAGTCGCCGACCAGAACGCTGGCCTCGTTACCGAATACGGCATTGGCGCTGGCCCGTCCGCGGCGCATGGCCGAACCGTCCACGACATCGTCATGGAGGAGTGTCGCCGTGTGGATAAATTCGATGACCGTGGCTAAAGTGATGTCGGCCGTGCCTTCGTAGTGGCAGGCTTTACTGCTGAGCAGCAGGAGTGCTGGCCGCAGCCGCTTACCGCCGCTTTGGATGATGTAGCGGCCGAGTTGCTTGATCAGTACGATGTCGGAACTGAGCCGCCTTTCGATCTCGCGATCAACGGCCCGGCTCTCCTGTTTGATGAGCGCGTGGATTTTGTCGAGATCTAAGGCGGGCCGGTCGATTGGAGCAGGCGTGGACATGTACTCTCCCCTAGCGAAAGCGCCGTCATGCTCTTCTGTCGGGCGTCACCTGTCAAGCAGATAGACCAGATACGACCCCTCGGCGCCCCTAAAGAGCGATATATTTGACCGCACCGCTCTAAATCACTAGAATCGCCCGATTTAACGGGGCCGACAACGGCCTTTCAACGTAAGCGGTTTTAGGGAGTTTTTATGTACGCGGTGATCGAGACGGGTGGCAAGCAGTATCGTGTGGTGGTCGGGGAGACCGTGAGGGTCGAAACGCTGCCCGCTGAGGTGGGTCAGGACGTCACCTTGGACAAGGTTCTGTTGATCGCTGATGCCTCCGGCGTGCGGGTCGGTGCCCCGACCTTACCGGAGACCGTGACCGCGCGTGTCGAGAATCATGGCCGCGGAGACAAGATCCGTATCTTTAAGATGCGCCGGCGCAAGCATTACCGCAAGCATGCGGGCCACCGCCAGAACTATACCGAATTGAAGATCTTGGCCATTGCCGGCCAGAGCGAAGAAGCCGCGCAGGCGTAAGGAGTATCCATGGCACATAAGAAAGCAGGCGGCAGTTCTCGTAACGGTCGCGATTCTGAATCGAAGCGCCTGGGCGTGAAGTGCTTCGGCGGAGAAAAGGTATTGCCGGGCAACATCATCATTCGGCAACGGGGCACACGTTTTTATCCGGGCCGCAACGTCCGCATAGGTAAGGACGACACGCTTTTTGCCATCGCCGAAGGGCATGTGGTGTTCGAGGTCAAAGGTCCCCAACGACGGAAGACCGTGAGCGTCGTTTCGGCTTCCTAGCGGTCAGTGCCACGGCCCCGGTGTCCTAGGGGGCTTGAACAGTTGAAGTGATTGCCGACCTGGGTTCGGGCATGAACTACCACAAGAAGGGCTTGAAGCGGCTGCTCGACGAAATCATTGAAGGCAGCGTCGGCCGTCTTGTCATAGCCCACAAAGACCGCCTGCCGCGCTTTGGCGCGGGACTGATCTTCGCCATTTGCGAAGCGAAAGACGTTGAGGTGCTCATCATCAACAAAGGCGTGGATACGACCTTCGAGGAAGATGTGGCGCAGGACGTGCTGGAGATCATTACCGTCTTTTCGGCACGGCTCTATGGCAGCCGGTCACGCAAGAACCAGAAATGGCTCGATGGCGTGAAGCAGGCTGTGGAGGCCGCCTCATGCTGATCGCCCACAAAATCGCGCTTGACCCCAACAACGTACAGGCCACCTACTTCGCTCGCGCTGCGGGCACCGCGCGTTTCGCCTACAACTGGGCGCTGGCCGAGTGGCAACGCCAATACGGGGCATGCCAAGCCGACGCATCGCTTTCCAACCCATCAGAGATGGCATTGCGTCGCCAACTCAACAGCATCAAAGGCGAGCAGTTCCCGTGGATGCTAGAAGTCACCAAGAACGCGCCGCAGATGGCGATCATCCAGTTGGGTGCGGCCTTCAAGAACTTCTTTGCCGGTCGCGCCCAGTATCCGAAGTTCCGCAAAAAAGGGCGGCGTGACCGATTCAGCCTGACCAACGATCAATTCAGCGTTGATGGTTCACGCATCCGCATCCCCAATCTCGGCTGGGTGGGGATGCGTGAGACGTTGCGCTTCACCGGCACAATCATGTCGGCCACGATCTCCCGCGTGGCCGACCGCTGGTTTGTCAGCATCGCCGTCGATACCTTGGACGGTTCGCATCTGCCCGAAGCCGAAAACCAAGGCGCGGTGGGTGTGGATGTGGGCGTATCGGCACTGGCAACACTCTCTACGGGAGAAACCGTCACTGGCCCCAAGGCCCACAAGGCTTTGCTGTCCAGGCTACAACGGTTGTCACGCAGCCTGTCGCGCAAGGTCAAAGGCTCGGAGAACCGGAAGAAAGCCAAGGCCAAGCTGGCGCGGCTGCACGCCCGGATCAGCAACGTCCGCACGGATGCGTTGCACCAACTGACGACTGGCCTGACGCGCCGCTTCCACACCATCGGCATCGAGGACTTGAATGTGAGCGGCATGATGGCGAACCGGCATCTGTCGCGCTCGGTGGCCGACATGGGCTTCTTCGAGTTCCGGCGGCAGTTGGAGTACAAGGCGGCGCAGCGCGGTGGCGTGGTGATGGCGGCGGATCGCTGGTATCCTAGCAGCAAGACCTGTTCGTGCTGTGGCTACAAGCTCGACATCCTGCCGTTGGTGGTGCGTAGTTGGGCTTGTCCGGCCTGTGGCGTAGTTCACGACCGCGATGTGAACGCGGCGATCAACTTGAGAAATTGGGCGGTGAGTTCCATCGTATCAGCCTGTGGAGAGGAAGGCTCTGGTCTTGAGCGCAAGTTCAAGACGAAACCGGCCTCGGCGAAGCAGGAATCCAGCAGCAAAGCTACCATGGGTACATTTGCGTAGGTATGGACGAACGGGAGCTCCATGAAGTTTGTTGATGAAGCCACCATCGATGTGCATGCGGGCGATGGCGGCAATGGAGCGCTCAGCTTCCGGCGCGAGAAATTCATCCCGCGCGGAGGCCCTGATGGCGGCGATGGCGGCGATGGCGGCGATATCTATTTCGAGGCCCGCAGCGGTCTCAATACCCTAGCGGATTTCCGTTATACCCGGCAGTTTCGTGCCCCTAACGGTCAGGGGGGGTCAGGGCGTCAGTGTTCGGGCGCGGCCGGCGCCGATCTCGTGATCGCGGTGCCCATAGGGACTCTGGTCCAGGATACCGCGACCGGCGAGCTTTTGGGTGACCTTACCCACGATGGGGATCGTCTCCTTGTGGTTAAAGGCGGCCGCGGTGGTCTCGGTAACACCCACTTTAAGACCAGTACCAATCGAGCCCCTCGGCGCACCGTCCCCGGCGGCTTCGGCGAGGCGCGGGAATTAAAGCTAGAACTCCAGGTTTTGGCCGATGTGGGGCTCGTAGGCTTGCCAAACGCCGGTAAATCGACGCTCTTGCGCGCCGTATCGCAAGCGCGCCCCAAAGTTGCCGACTACCCCTTCACCACTTTACACCCGGAATTGGGTGTCGTGACCGTGGAACGCCATCGCAGCTTCGTCATCGCCGATATTCCCGGACTCATAGCGGGCGCGCATGAGGGCGCCGGTTTGGGCATGCAGTTTCTGCGGCACCTATCCCGGACTCGACTCTTGTTGCATTTAGTCGACGTGGTTCCGGCAGACCCAGCCGAAGATCCGGTGGCCGGGGTGCGGGTCATCGAGGAAGAGCTACGGCTTTTTCGGGACGACCTGGGTGGTAAGGAGCGGTGGCTTGTTTTTAACAAAGTCGATCTCTTACCGGAGTCCGAGCGTGATAGCTATCTTCAGGCCTTGCTGAAGACCTTGGGCTGGACCGGGCCCTATGCGGCAGTATCGGCCATTAAGGGCTTAGGTTGCATGGAACTCATGGGCCGCCTTAAGCAGCGGCTGGAGGCCTTGCAGAAGGACTGTGAGCCCGAGAAGGTCGTAACGCCTGAATCCCCCTCGGAATCTTTCGATGCGTGAAAGGCTTGCGGGGACGCGCCGCCTGGTCGTTAAGATCGGGAGTAGTCTCCTCACCAACCAAGGGACCGGACTGGATCGCGTGGCCTTGGGCGACTGGGTGGCCCAGCTCGCGGCCCTCGTGGACGAAGGTCGCGAGGTAGTGCTCGTCTCCTCCGGTGCAGTCGCTTGTGGGATGCAGCGACTCCATATCCCAAAACGGCCCCGGGCGCTTTTTGAGCTGCAGGCCTTGGCGGCCGTGGGTCAAATGGGGCTTATCGAGGCCTATGAGTCTGCCTTTGCGCGGCACAACCGGCAGGCCGCGCAAGTTCTTTTGACCCATGATGATCTTGTTGATAGGCGCCGCTATCTCAATGCTCGCAGCGCCTTACGCGCGCTCTTGGCGCTCTCCGTTGTGCCCATCATCAATGAAAACGATACGGTGGCGACCGAGGAGATTCGGTTCGGGGACAACGATACCCTGGCGGCCCTGGTGGCGAATTTAATCGAGGCCGAGCTTTTAATCATTCTGACCGACCAAGCGGGTCTCTATGAAGAGGACCCCCGGCAGAATCCCCATGCGCGCTTAGTGTCCGAGGCCCCGGCCGGCGATCCGACGTTCATCGCTATGGCCGGGGACCCAGGCGAATGGGGACGCGGCGGCATGCGTACCAAGCTTACGGCGGCGGCGAAAGCGGCGCGCTCGGGGGCCGGTACAGTGATCGTCGCCGGACGCGAGCCACGCGTGCTCCTGCGGGTCCTGGCGGGCGAAGCGCTTGGTACTTACCTCTATCCAGCGGCCGATCGCCTCGTTGCGCGCAAGCAGTGGTTGGCGGCGCATCTGTCCGTGCGCGGGCAGCTTACCCTCGATGAAGGCGCCGTTCGGGTCTTACGGGACGCGGGTCGCAGCCTATTGCCGGTAGGCGTCCAGGCGGTGTCCGGTCAGTTCGCCCGCGGCGAGATGGTGGCATGCCTCAACCGAGAAGGGCGGGAGGTCGCGCGCGGACTGGTCAATTATAGCGACGTCGAGTTGCGCCTTATCATGGGCCACGCCAGCGAGGAGATAGAACGATTGTTGGGGTATCAGGACGAACCCGAGGTTATCCATAGGGATAACCTCGTGATAGCCTAGCCGAGCTTAGGCGCTCGCGCGATGTAAACGGGTATTGAGGCGGCTCTTGTAACGAGCGGCGGTGTTGCGGTGCAAAAGACCCCGCGAGATGCCGCGATCAATGACCGAGCTCGCTTCGCGATAGGCGATTTGCCCACCGGCTGTATCTTTCTCTAGGGCGGCTTTTAGGACCTTTTTGATCGCCGTGCGCATCTGGGAACGGAACGCGACGTTACGCTGCCTATGAATTTCGGCTTGCCGAGCCCGCTTCTTCGCCTGAACTGTATTCGCCAAACGCCTGCTCCTTACGAGGAATTCACAAAGCGGCACACTATGCCGTGAGCCCTGGGTCTTGTCAATGTCGGAGCCGGGTTTATGAGTCTCAAAGCCGTAATGCCCCTCGGTCCCATTGTCACCTGCCCCTTTCAGGGGCGCGTGGGGCCGCCGGATGCGGCGTCTGGCCCTGGCCCCGGATCGCGGGTCCACGTTTGCGCCAGGGGATGGAGGAAAACGGGCCGAAGGGGTGGTCGAACCGCGGTTCCCCAAGAAGGCTTCGGGTATACTCGCAGCTCTTTAGCTCCCAGCCACCCGCCACCCTAGTAGGGGGGGGCGAGGACGGCCGGGAGCGAGCCGCCCCAAGGCGCGGCTCAGCACAGGAGGAGTTGGGGTGTGGTGGGATTAGGGGGATGGAGTGGCTAATAGGCTAGTGCGCTCGCTTTTTGCCACCGGGGGCATGACGCTCATTTCACGGATCACGGG
>JAJYPQ010000039.1 GCA_021795255.1 Pseudomonadota bacterium | reverse complement strand
GGCACAGCACGGCACATCCGAACGCACTTGGCGCGCAACAGCGCTCGCAAGCGTCTCATCCAACCCTTCGAGACACTCCCTAAGGCTGCGCGTGTCGGCCGTCGAATGCGGGGGAAAGTCCCAGTCCCAATAGCGCTTATCGTGACGCGATCCGCGCTTGTCGAACATTACCGTGCAACCAGGCGCGACACTTTCTATGCCCTGAAAGACGGTATCTACGCCAGGCGTGCCCCAATAGGTGAAGATCTGGGCTACCCCCGCCAGATTGAGCGACCGAGGAACCTCCTGACAGGCAAAGATGGCCTTCACCTCAGATCCAAAATACAAACGATTGCGGCCCAAGTAAAAAAACAGCGGGCGTATTCCGGCCCGATCGCGAGTGAGAACCACACGCCTTTGCACCGTATCCCATAGAGCAATGGCAAACTGGCCGTTTAGATGACTGGGAAAATCGAGGCCATACTCTTCGTAGAGGTGGACTATGACTTCGGTATCGCTTTGCGTGGAAAATGTGTGCCCGCGCTTTTGGAGATGGCGCCGAAGCTCGATATAGTTAAATATCTCGCCATTGAATGTCACCCATATCGTCCGGTCCTCGTTAGCCAAGGGCTGGGTGCCCCCGACCAAGTCGATAATGCTGAGACGGGCATGGCCTAGGCAGGCAAACTCGTCCAAATAGAACCCCTGTCCGTCCGGCCCGCGATGCTGAATGCGCCGCACCATCCCCTCCACTTCGGTGGTCCTCGGGCGCCCACCCCCGGGAAACGCCACTATGCCCGCTATTCCACACATGATCGCCCCTCTAAGCCTCGTGATGGGTCTGTAGCTTTTCTAGTTCGGCGCTGACCTGCTTCAAGATTTGCGTGACTTGGTTCTGACCCAGGCGCAACGAAATCCGATTCCGCCTCTGCAGGATTGTCACCATATTGCGTAAGAGCAGCTCTATCCCGTCCAAACGCGGCTCAATGGCCGCAAGCGCCTGCGACAATTGCTCCACATCGCGCGCCCCAAACACCGAGTGAGCCGTGAGCGAGGCCGGGAGCGCTTGCGTCCTGACGCCCTGGCGGCTACGGGCATTGAAGGGCTTCCATTGCAGCTCCAACACCGCCGACTTCACGACTGATTCATCAACTACCGAGACGTCGTCGGCAAAGGCGCAGGTCAGTGCCGTGTCACACAAGGTATTTATCAAACGCGGTATGCCACCGGTGTATTCGTATATAAGCGGAACCGCGTTGCGAGAGAACAGAGACTCGGCGTCTTTGGCGCCGGCTACCCGTAGACGATGATAGATATAGTCGGCCGCTTCGGCCTCGGTCAGCGCCGCAATGTGGAATCTCAGCCTAACGCGTTGGGTCAATTGCTCGAGACCCGGGGCATCGAGGGTTTCGTTCAGTTCCGGTTGGCCGACCAGAATGACGTGGAGAATCTTCTGCTTTTCAGTCTCGAGACCCGACAACATGCGGATTTCTTCTAGTACCCGGCGGTTCAGGTTCTGAGCCTCATCGACGATCAAGACCAGTTGCTTACGCTTGATAAAGCTCTCGACCAAAAATGATGAGAGCATGTCCATAAGCTCTACCTTTCCAACGTTGAAAGGATTGAGCCCAAACTCGACCAGCACCGCCTGCAGGAATTGTATTTCGTCGAGCTGCGTCTGAAAGATCTTGGCCACTACGACATTGTCGTCGAACTCCGATAGGAGCTTACGGATAAGTGTCGTCTTTCCGGCACCCACTTCGCCGGTAATGATGACGAATCCGTCGCGGTTACGAATGCTATAGTCCATATAGGCCTTCGCCCGCGAATGAGCCGCGCTCATATAAAGAAAGTCCGAGTCTGGCGTTATCTGAAACGGGTGCTCCTTGAGTTTAAAGTAGTCTAGATACATGGCTAATAGAACACGGTGTTGGTGTAGTGGACGAAGGGGTTGGTGCGCATACGGTTCGGGTTCGTCAGATACGAAACTCCGATGATGGCCCGCCACTCGCTATAGGCGAGCACAGGATCCGTACTGAGACCTCGATCATACATGCCCTCGAGGCTTACGCTGAGATCCGGCGACAAGCGATAACGCAGGCGCATACCCCCGCCGAAATCCCGGGTGTTGGCATTGAAATCGAAGTAATGAACCTTAACGTAATCCCCGAAGATCGAATCCGTGAACCGATCCGAAAAGTCGTAGCCAAGATTAAAGACTCCGCCTTCGAGCTGTTGGCTCAAGGTCGTCGTTAAGTAGTGAAGATGCTGCCAGAAGGCGTTGATGCGATCCGTGCCATAGGCGCGACGATATTCGTAGCCGGCGCTTGCCATGCGACCATAGTACAGGCCGCCTCCTACGATCTGTGCCGGATTGGTTGCGACCGGAACCACCAAGTTCTGGGCCGGTGCCTCCTGGAGCGCGTAACGGCCGGCATCGCCATAACTGCGATCGGCGGCCAAAACCACCCGCGAACGGGGACCCAGCCTATCGTCTAGCGTAAGCCTCGCCAACGTCCCGGAAAGCGTCCCCGCGCGACCGGTCTCTTCGATGCGCGTCTGCCCACCCTGAGCCGTAAGCCCGGCGTTACCAAGCCGCGTATCGAGACCGAGGTACACGTCCTGACGCCGGTAATCCGGGTTCAGAATCGTGTTTTGATAGAATACCTCGGACGGGACGTAGTTGATGGACGCCTTGGTGCGGCGGCTAAACGCGTGCACAAAACGGGTTTCGGCCACAAACCTATAGTTGCTGGTCGAATACGTGACCGGAAAGGTTGACGGCTCCTTTTGATAATAGAAGTTCCGATAGCGCAAATCGACCTTGAAGGCGTCTATAGGGTCCACGTACCAGGAAAAGTTCGGACCCGCCGAAAACGCGTTGGTATTCTGGAGGTTTGTCGGTTGCATCACAAACCTAGGATCGATCGGCGCCTGCGTAAAAATATCACGCTCCGACAGACTAAAGGCCTTCGGTAGGACCACGATATGGGTGAGAGAATTTACCCCAAAAAGCACATCGTTGGGATAGGTCCCGTACGTAAACTGACGTCCTATGGCCTCCAGATCCAGATGAGTATCAATACGGCGGCTATGCTTCTGGTAAGAGAAAAGCGCGCGCGGCTCATTGATAAACTCGCGTTGCTTGTTGGTCGACTGGCGGTAGATATTATTGGTAAATATCCCGTCGTAGCCGACCCCGTATTCAATGTGAGCGGCCTGCGCTTGCGCACAGAAGGCTGCGAAAGCGCAGGAGCCCACGCCCAACATCCTAAGGATGCGGGCCGCTTTGTCTGAGGTACGCACGCTTTAATTCCAGATGACGCGACGGGGCTGCGGTTCGTCGTTAAATACCACACCGAGAAACTTCTGCTCGTCTATGGACTTTGCAGCGCCCCAGATCTGGGACTCGGTAGCCTTACCATACGGCACCACCAAAAGCACGAAATCCGCAAGCTCGGCCAACACCGCGGCATCAGCCGACTCCAAGGGCGATGCCGCATCGAGAATGATATAGCGATCAGGATAGCGCTCCTTCAAATGATTAATGAGGTCGCGCATCCGGCGCGAGTTCAAATGTTCGGTACCGGAGTCGCTCCTGCGGCCAGCGGGAATAAGCCTAAAGCGCGGGAGGCCGCCTTCGTGAATGATTTGCGAAACACCCACATCCTCAGCTTCCAGGTAGTCTGTAAGCCCGTAATGAATATCAGCACCCACCAGCCTATCTTGTTTGGGATCCCGCAGCCGACAGTCGATCAGTAACGCGGTCTTACTTTCATCAAAGGCAAAGGCTGCCGCCAAATTCAGTGCCACAAAACTTGCCCCGCCGTCTGGAACAACCGATGTCACAAGAACCACGCAATTGCTCGGGCCAGAGTTTTGCAAGATATGCGTTCGCATATGTCGGAATGATTCCACCACTCGCGCATCCTCCATCTCTTGGTAGATGATCTTCGCCTCTCCGAGATCGGAGCGCTCCAATTGAAACTTCTGGGACATCCGAGGGATTTGCGCGGTATAGGCCGCCAAGTCGCCGTTGGCGACTGCCAGAGGCCTCTCCTGGGCCGCGGCCGATGCCGTTGTCGGTATTGGCTGCGCCAACTCATCCATAGCGCGCGCTTTCTGCAATGCTTTCTCGACTTTGCTCATATATTCCTACCCGATAGGACAATACTTACGGCGATGAACAACACACTGAATACCAAGACCCCAAGCCAGTGCACGCTACGACGTGCAGTCAGCGATTCGCTGGGTGCATAAAGATGGGGCACCACGGCAAGCAGGGGTAGGTTCAGGGTCTCCGGTATGACGGCCTCGGCGCGTACGCGGGCATCCATCTGTGTCCGGCCGTAAAGCAAGCCGAACGGCAGCACGAGGCCCAGCACGATGCCGCTGATCACAAAGAGCGCAAACGGCGGACCAATAGGCTCGGCCGGAAGATTGGCCGGCTCATAGACGCGGAAGGATAGCGATTGCCGTTGCTTATTCAGGTTAAGTGAGACCCGAGCCTGTTCGCGACGCTTTAAAAGCCCGTTAAGCGTTGTCTGGTTAACGTTATAGTCGCGCAATAAGGTCGACACGGCAGAGGACCCCTCCGAGTTTCGGAGGCCCGCCATTTGCGACTTTAAAAGCTGCTGCGTTTCAACAGCCTCGGCCTGCAACGTCGCCACTCGCGCTTGGGTATTATCAAGCTCATGCTCAAGCTTCTGAAAGAAGCGTCCGGAACCCACAGCAAACGCGAAAGGCTGGCTGCCAGGATGAAGGGCCTTTTCTTTGGCCGTCAAGGCCGTGAGCTTGCCGCGCAGGGTCTTGACCTCAGAACTTAACACCTGGATTCCGGGGTAGGTCCGGCGGTAATAAAGGCGCAGCTTCTGAAGCTGGGCCTCATCGGCGATGAGCCGTGAGCGATCAAGGCCTTCCTGGGCCAGAATCGAATTGTTTTGGCCGCGACCGGTCAGTTCCTGCTCAAGCACGCGTACCCGGCCTTGATCTTCCTTCAACTCGATCTGACTCTTGTCGTAGGCCGCGCGGAGATGGGACACACGTCGGCGCTCATAGCGAGCGTAGGTCTGATTCGCATCAAGGGTGTTGGCCTTGAGCTTTTTAATCTCGGTGGCCTCGCGGGTTAAGCGATGCCTATACGACACCACCTCTTGATTGAGGAACAAATAGGCGCCTTGCGCTTGCTGCATCGCGGACAAACGGTCCTGGCCGATGAACTGCTTAACCACCGCTTGGGTGAGGTGGTAGGCCCGTGCCGGGCTGCGGTCTTTGAAGGAGACGCTAATGAGATTCTTGCCAAGATCCATGACCGAGGAGTTGGCGCGTATTGACTTCACGATCCCGGCCCTTCTACGAGCGGACATGTTTTTCTTGAAAAATCCGGCTTTGGTCATAGCCGGAACCAGAACCTCGCGACTCGTGATCAAATCCTGCGCGATCTTGGCCCGTTGCTGGCCTACGTCCGGCTGAAAGGCCGCTCCTTTGATGAGCGGGTCGATCAGACGCTTGTTGTTCACAAGTATCATGGACGTGGACTGGTAGGTTTTGGGCCAGAGAAGCCCGGTCATGGTGGCGAGCGCCGTCACCACAACAAAAGTCCCGGCAACAAAGCGGCGATGTGAAAACGCCTCCTTACCGAGGATGTGAGCGTTCTGCTCGAAAGTGAGTCTCATACAGTATCCCTTCCTTGGGTGGCGTGACTAAAAAAGGCGTTGCGGGACCGTGACAATGTCGCCCGGACGAAGGCGGTAATTGGTCCCCAGATGTCCCTCGCTCAAAATATTACCGAGCCTCACGTGGATGACGTGTTCCGCGTGGCCTACCTGGCGGTGAATCTCAGTGTCATTGGCGGCCGCAAATGAATTGACGCCGCCTGCGTCTAGAACCGCATCAAGGACGGTCATACCGGGCTCGAACTGCAGTGACGCCGGATGCTCGACTGCGCCCGTTACCCGAACGCGATCCTCGTAACTGTCGGCCACCACCTTCTTCACAATCACCGTGACCTGTGGATCACGGACGTAGTAATCGAGCTTGTGCTGAATAGTGTGGGCGACGCCTGAAGCCGTGTGGCCCGCGACCGCAACCGAACCGATCAAGGGCATCGATATCCGGCCATCCGGACGCACGGGTACGGTTTCCGACAGACGCTTGTTATGCCAGACCAAGATCTCGACCTTGTCAGCCACTGCTAACCGGTAATGAGGGGTCTTCGCCACCGCCGCCTGTGACCCAGGCGGCGATAAGGGCTGTGAGGGTCGCATGGGGGTCTCTGCGCAAGCGCTCAGACCGGCCAGTGCGAGAACTGCGACTAGTGGCTTCAGCTTCATGTGTTCCATCCTTGGGTCTATTTTCCTTGTGAAAGCAACTCAACCATAACGCCACGGGCTCATCGGTTATATCCGACCTTGGTCCGCCCGCAGGACCTCCTGAACTCGCGAATTTTAGCGCGCACCATCCTGAAATATGACGACTTGAACGGTTTGAAAAAGAATAATGAGATCTAAAAAAAGCGAGTTGTTTTTCACGTAATAGAGGTCATATTTGAGCTTCTCTACGGCATCTTCGACCGAGGCCCCATAGGGATAGCGCACCTGGGCCCAGCCGGTGATTCCGGGCTTTATGGTATGGCGGTAGCTATAGTAGGGGATCGATTCAGCCAATTGGTTCACGAAAAACGGACGCTCGGGTCGTGGACCCACGAAGCTCATATCGCCGCGCAAGACGTTGAGGGCCTGGGGCAACTCGTCGATCCGAACCTTGCGTAAGAAGCCACCGAGCCTCGTCACCCGATGGTCGTTCTTCGCGGCCCATTGCGGCGCGCCATCCTTCTCCGCGTTCACGCGCATACTGCGAAACTTGAGCAGCGCAAAGGGCCGATTGCCCTCCCCGACCCGCTCCTGGCGGTAAAACACCGGACCATTGTCCTCGAGCTTAATCAGAAGTGCGGTCAACACCATAATAGGGGAACAGAGGACCAGAAGAACCGTGCTCGCCACGATATCAAAGGCGCGCTTGACCCAGGTCTTCACGAGGCCTTGTCGAAACCCATCGGCAAAGACGAGCCAGCTTCCATTTAAGGACTCAAGCTCGATGCGACCGCTCTCGCGCTCGAAAAACGTGGTGAGATCCATCACCTGCACACCGGCGAGCTTGCACTCTAAAAGCTCATTGATGGGAAGGGTCAGCCGCCGATCGCGGCTGCCGACTACGATTTCGGTGACGCGATTATGTTTCGCAAAGGTGGGCAAGGATGTCCGGTGGCACAAAACCGAGTCCCCCTGCCCATCCTCCTTCTCGCCGCAGGACACGAAGCCCACGACATGGAAACCCTGGCGTCCGGGGGCACCCTTGGCGAGCGCTTGGACGGCGCGCGCCCGACGCCCTGTTCCGAGCACCAGGACCTGACGATTGATGGCGGCGCGACCCACGATAGCCACATACAGAAGACGCGTCAGCATCGTGCCGCACAAGGCAACCAAGACTACATAGGCCAAGGTGGGTGGAGGCAAAATGAGCGAAGGGACCAGGGGCACCAATAAGCAAAAAACGATAAAACCCAAAGAAAGGCTGACCACAAGGCGCGGAAAGTAACCCCACTGACCCTCTTTAAGATCCCGTTGATACAGACCGAAGGCGGTCATCACCATGAGCATGACAACGATAAACAAAAACGCCTTCCCGCCTGAGGTCGCAGGGGCGGAAGAGCTAAGGCTCAAGGACCCGGACCGCAGAAGGACCCCGGCATACAGGGCGCCCCATAAAACCAACATCTCCGAAAGACCAAGGATCAATAAGCCCTTGGGCAAATAATGCCTAAATATACGGATCATGCTACATCCTTGTAACCGCTCAGTCGGCGCGATTTAGCGCCGAGAGCGCTCCGCAATCAATCCGACTTCAGTCCGGTTAAGCGCTCCTTGCTGTCGCGCAGGCGTAAGCGTGCCAAGCGTTCGGCGATCCGCGCCTCAAGCCCCCTGTCCGTCGGTTCGTAATAGCAAGAAGGCATCATTCCTTCCGGAAAGTAGGAAACGCCCGCCGCATAGGCCTCGGGTTCATCGTGGGGATATCGGTAATCGCGGCCGTGACCTAAAGACCGGGCATGGGTGGTCGGGGCGTTGCGCAAATGGTTCGGTACGGGCCTTGTGCCCTGCGCCTCGACATCCTCACGCGCCGCCTGCAAGGCCTTATAGGCGGCGTTACTCTTGGGCGCCGACGCCAGATACAGCGCGGCTTGCGCGAGCATGAGTTCACCCTCTGGGCTCCCGAGACGATCGAAGGCCTGCCAGGCGTCAAGGGCGATCGTGAGGGCCCGTGGATCAGCGTTGCCTATGTCTTCGCTAGCCGCGCGCACAAGCCTACGCGCCACATAGCGCGGATCACACCCCCCATCCAAAAGGCGTACGAGCCAATAGAGAGCGGCGTCCGGAGAGGAGCCGCGCACCGCCTTATGGAGCGCCGAGATCTGGTCATATAAGAGATCGCCACCCTTATCGAAACGCCGATAGCGCCCACCGGCCGCCCGTTGGATAAGGGCGGTATCTATTGTTGCCAGCCCCTCGCTTGCGGCCAGATCGGAGGCCAACTCCAAGAGCGCCAAGGCCCGACGACCATCCCCATCGGCGAGCTCGGCTATGAGTGCGAGATCGGACTGCGCACACTCAAACTCACGAGCCAAGCCCACGGGTGATTCCATGGCGCGCTCCAAAAGCTGGATCAATTCCTCGGGGGTCAGGGGCGTCAGGACATGGAGACGGACCCGCGATAGCAAGGCTGAGTTCAAGGCAAAGGCCGGGTTTTCGGTCGTCGCCCCGATCAAGACGACCAGACCCTCTTCGAGCGGCCGCAAAAGCGCGTCCTGCTGAGCCCGGCTATAGCGGTGGATCTCGTCGATAAACGCGACCAAACGCAGGCCCTGAGTCTCCGCCTCCCGACCTTCGTCCTCCAAAGCCTTCAGTTCACGCACACCACTTGTGAGCGCGCTCATAGCAACGAAGCGATGGCCGGGCGCTTGGGCCAGGAGTCGGGCCAGAGTAGTCTTTCCGGTCCCGGGCGGACCGTACAAGATGGCGGGATAGGGATGCCCCCGCTCAAAGGCGACGCGCAGCGGGGCGCGCGGGGCCAGTAACTCAGCCTGCCCGACAAAGTCCGCCAAGACCTGGGGGCGCACACGTTCGGCGAGCGGCGCGCCCACTATTCGCGGACGATCGCTGTGTGCGGCGGGGCCTGAAACCGGAACAGAGCGGCGGGGAGCGTGGGGTTTAAGTGGGTGTCCTGCAAATGGATCGTGGTGGTCTGATCCAAAGTATCGCGCAGGACGATGCGCTGGATTTGCACGGCCTTATAGCCGATCCGGATCCAGCGAAACCCTTGGCCATGACTGCGGGGCTTCAGCTTGATCCAGGTCAGTCCCTGGCGATTGGGAAGGTGCTGGACGATAAAAAGCCGGCTTAAATGCCCGCGGCCCGCCAGCAACAGCGCAGGCGTGCGCCCCAGGGCTTGATTGAGGCTGTAGCGGGTCGCTTGGGCAAGCCCCGGGTCATAGATCCAGACACCCGAGCCATGTCCGACGATCTGCTCGTGATAGGGGGTCTTATAATCCCAACGGAACTGTCCGGGGCGCTTCAGCCACAGTCGGCCCTGGCCGCGGCTCACCAACGCTCCATGACGATCCCGCACCACCTGGGTGAATCGGGCCTTTAAGGTGTGCACCTCAGCAAAAAAGCGTGATAGATCACGCGCCCACACTGAGATCGGCATAAGCCCTAATACCAACACAAATCCGATACGACGCATCATTCAGCACATCTCCTAAAAGCCGCCCCCGACACCCGGCGGCCGCCTAAATGGGTTTGATCCGAAATCTTAACCCACATTGGCCCCCATCGCGCCCGTTTCGCCCCTCTTTTCGTGCGCGGTACCAGGGAAACCTCGATAGCGACGCAGAGGGAGGGCCGAAGACGTGTTATAACGCCGCTTTTGTCTAGCCACGCAAGGAGGGCCGCAGACCCCCGATGTTAGCCTAGTTCCTAGTTATCGTACGGATTGACCGAAGACCGATCCACTGACGGGGATGCTAGGCCGGCGCGCCCAAGCGCCCGGCCGAGACAAGGCAACGACCTACGAACGGCGGCGCCCTATCGCCTCACGCGCATTATTTTAGGGAATCCGAACCACGCTTTGGCTTATTGCCAAGACCGCAGCTGGGCTCGCCGACGAGGACATCTTCCGCGAGATCTCGTGGCGATGTTTTTCGACAGAGGCAAGGGCGCCCAGGGCGGCTTTGCCAGCGGCTTCACGGGTCCCGGATTGCGTCACGGCCCACGGGGCACGTCCTTGCGAACAGATTGAAGGTGAGCGCCCTAGGATCACGACGCTCGTGTATCGCTCTCCGCCTGTTCGTGAAACTGCCGAATATGGACATCCCCCTCCGGAAAGCGCGCCACGATATCCAAATCGCCGCCCATAGCCTCGATGTAGCTACGCAAGGTGCTGATGTACATGTCTGTCCGCCCTTCGAGCTTCGAGACCGCCGCCTGGTTGACACGCAAGATGTCCGCCAGACGCTCCTGGGTCAGCGAGCGCGCGTGACGCAACTCATTGAGGGCCATATCCACGCGCAATTGTTTGGCTTGGGCCTGAGCGCGCGCGCGTGATTCCGGCGACATCCGGTCGCGTAATTGCCGATAAGGTTTACTCATGATCGTCTTGCTCCTTCTGTACACCAATCAAATGCTCGTCATAGAGGCGGTCGGCGTAAGGAATGTACTCCGCATACCAGCGATCCGCGCCCGTCTTGTCGCCCCCTATCAACAGGATGGCTGTGCGCCTGGAATCAAACGCGTACAGCACCCGATAGGGCCGTCCTTGGTATTGCATGCGCAGTTCCCGCATGTGTCCATGACGAGAACCCTTTACACCGGAACTATGTGGGAAACGTAACTGCGGTCCGTCCTCGATAAGAAGCTGAACCGTGGCGTCCAGCGCCTCTTGCGCACCCTCCGGCAGCCCATCCCACCACGCCTCGAAATCGTCTGTGTATTCGACCTCCCACATGCTGCTATTATTCCCTGTACGGAATATTCCGTCAAGGTTATGTCCGCGGTTCTCCCGCGCCGCAGCTATAGGTGAAGCCTTCATCCTGGGGACCAAAGGAGACAACCAAAGGAAACGATTGATAGCAAGCCTAGCTCAAGCGGCCTTTGCCTTGGCCGTTACCATGGGAGCGCAGGCGCAGGCCACCGAGTGCCGTGTGTCTATGGGGAGCGGAGACAGGGGCACGGCAATCCGCACCTATTAGCCGGGCAACACAGTCCGAGTGGACCAAGGTCCGGCGCTTGGTGCCCTTAAGGCGACTCCCCCAAAACGTGATATCACTACTACCAACCTTGATGGTTTTTATAAAGCATACCCATGGTTCCTCGTCATGTATCATCGAATGATAAACGGATGAGGGACATCGCGAGGCCGGAACGAGGCGATTATCGAGGGCTATTCGCTGTACCGTATCCGTTAACCGCTCAAGAGGCGTTTCAGTAGATAGCTGAGAGTGTGGATACCGAATCGCATCATCGTGTGAGCTACTCCCCCGCGAAAAAAGGCCTCCATCGCTGGGGGCCGTGTGCCACCCTTGTAAGGGTTAGAAACGGCCGCCGAGCGTAGCGCCAATCTCCTGCCCACCGCCTAATTGACGTAATGATAACCGTGGTTCACAATACGAATTTATGGAAATCATCAAAAGCGCAGTGTTTGATCGCTAGCTTGTAGGGCTACGGGACGGGCGCGTATTCAGATGCGAGTGGATCGGTTGGCGCTTGGAAACCCGGGAGACGTGAAGCCGGTCGGCGAAGGTGTCTCGGAAATGCGCGTTGATTATGGACTCGGCTATCGGGTGTATTTTTACCAATCTGGGATGGCCATCGTTGTCCTGCTCTGCGGTGGCGATAAGGCGACACAGGCTGCGGACATTACCAACGCCAAGGCCATCGCGGCCGGTTGGAAGGAAGGTTCTTATGGATAAAGAATTCAGTCATTACGATACCGCGGACTACTTGGAGACCAATGAGGATACCGTGGCCTACCTGGAGGCCTGCGCAGAAGAAAACGATCCCGCTCTTATGGCCCACGCCTTGGGGACCATTGCCCGTGCTCGTAATATGAGTCAGTTAGCGCGTGATACCGGGCTCAGCCGCGAAGGCCTTTACAAAGCCCTCTCTGGCGACGGGAATCCCAGTCTCGCCACGGTGATGAAGGTGGCCCATGCCTTAGGGCTTCAGATCACCTTCCGGCACACGGCATAAAAAAGGCGGTCTGCGCTGAGGTTTTGATCACGTCATGACGCCCCTCTTGTCCAGCCACGTGAGGAGGCCCGCCCAATCCACTTACGGGGATGCTGAGCCAACCCACCCAAGCCTCCGGCCGAGACAAGGTAACGGGCATGGCTTTGTGTTTATTGCCAAGACCGCAGCCTAGCTCGCCGACGAGGACATCTTCCGCGAGATCTCGTGGCGATGTTTTTCGACAGAGGCAAGGGCGCCCAGGGCGGCTTTGCCAGCGGCTTCACGGGTCCCGGATTGCGTCACGACCCACGGGATCACGTCCTTGCGAACAGACTGTCTGGCTCCGCCGGAAACTTGTCCCCCGTCTCTTTGAAATCCGGGTTCGGCTGAACGAGGCCGGGCAGCCCGGTACACAGTTTCAATCAACAATTTGCATTTTTTTCTCACATATACGATAGTAATAACTAATTATATGAATTTATATAGTATAATTGTGAAATATTCGTGAATATTTGGCTATCATTATTTTACTAGGGGCCTGCCGCTATGTTGGTTGAGTTCAGCCTGGCGAATTTCCGATCTGTCCGGACCCGACAAACCCTGAGTCTCATGGCAAGCCCTGACTCGAAGCATCTCGCGGGCAACGTCTTTATGGATAAGGATAAGGCGCTCCGCCTGCTCCAGTCGGCGGTCATTTACGGGCCTAATGCGGCCGGCAAGAGCAATCTCCTACGCGCGCTTCATACCTTGCAGTACCTCGTACAAAACTCAGCCACGGGTACCCAAGAGGGTCAACGCCTGCCCGTGACCCCGTTTTTGCTCTCGAACGCCTCCGCTGAAGAGCCCTCTCTATTCGAGATCATCTTTATCGCCGACGACGGGATTCGCTACCACTACGGGTGCATAGTGAGCGCTTTGCGCGTGCACAAGGAATGGTTGGTAGCCTATCCGCAGGGTCGCCCCCAGCGTTGGTTTGAGCGGGAATATGTCCGCGAGAAGGAGGCTTACAACTGGTGGTTCGGTCCTCGCTTCAAGGCCGATCGTGGCGAACGTAAGGTGTGGCAGGAGTTTACGCGCCCGAATGCCCTCTTTATCTCCACGGCCATTCAGCTCAATAACGAGCAGCTGAAGCCCGTCTTCACTTGGTTAACCCAAAAACTCATTGTGTTGATCCCCGGTACCGGTGTTAATTGGAATCCCCATCTCAGCATCAACCTCCTACGCGAGGTGAGCGGCCAGGACAAGATCATGCGCTTCCTGCGAGCGGCCGATGTCGGCATAGACCGACTGGAGCTGCGCGAAGAACCCTTGTCCCAGTTTTCCACCCCGATCTCTGCCCCACCTGGCGCGCCATTTATCGATATCATTATTTCGCCGGGTACCGCGGTATCCAAACGGCTGCGTCTTCTGGCGTGGCATAAACGTTCCGATACTGGGGAGGAGGTGTCGTTTAATTTAATGGAAGACGAGTCTGACGGCACCAAGAAATTGTTCGAATTTATCGGGGGCTGGTTGCGGGCACTAGAATGGGGTGCCACGCTCTTTGTGGACGAATTGGATCGCAGTCTACATCCCCACCTGACCCGATTTTTGGTGGGTCTTTTTCAGAACTCGGGCAATACACAAAACGCCCAGTTGGTTTTTACGACTCACGATACGACTCTTCTCGATACCAACATGCTTCGACGCGACCAGATCTGGTTTGTAGAAAAGGACTCCGAGCAATCGTCACACTTTTACTCACTGCTTGAATACTCGCCGCGAAAAGACGAGGCCCTAGAACGTGGTTACTTGAAAGGCCGTTACGGTGCTATTCCGTTTATTGGTACGCTCGGAACCTGACCCATGGCCCGGGTACCGCTACGCGGGAAGCAATCATTTCAACGCCGGCCCGGACGAAGACCTCCCCGGTCACTTACGCTGATCGTGTGCGAAGGGGAAACCGAGCGGCTCTATTTCGAGGCGGCGAGAATCCATCATCGTCTTACGACGACGGAGGTCCTTGTAGCCAAAAATACCGAGGGCTCGGCGCCCATCAGGGTGGTGGAATGCGCCGAAAGGAAAGGCCGGGAACCGGGTGGCTTTGACCATATTTTTTGTGTCTTTGATCGGGACAATCATGAAGGCTCTGGTCGGGCGCGCGAGAAAATTAAGGCCTTGGCCGATCGGAAGACGAAGCCGCTCCCGATCAAGGAGGCTATTTCGATCCCGTGCTTTGAGGTCTGGGTTCTCCTTCACTTCGAAAGAACTGATGCCCTGTTCTCTGACTGCGCAAAGGTGACAGCACGCGTCTGCCGTCACCTGCCACACTACGCGAAAACGGACACGACAATCGGCCCAGCACTCATGAGCCGCACGAATCAGGCCCTTGAAAACGCGCGTTGGCTCGCCCTTCGGACCGCAGACACCGCCTTTAATCCCTACACAAGCGTTCATGGCGTTTTAGAGCATTTTTCTGCCATCGTTGCCGAGCCATCCATTGTCTAATCACCAGGCCCATTAGCACTGCGGCCTCCCGCCACCTATGGATGAGGAGTAAGCCACTTCTCGCGCTGCCTATCTCGTCCCGTAATTCAAGGAAGCCGCGGCCCAGGAGGGGGCTCCCGATCTCACGAACGGACTCTATCGGGTCTATGCCCGTTAGCAACTCAGCCTACTGGGTACTGGTGGTGCATGAGGCCTATCCGCGCGGCCGGGCCATAGGCAGGCACGAGCAGTATTCCCACCTATTCCCGGTGTGACCAGTTTAGCGGCCCGTCTGGGCGCCGATTTCGTGCGGTCTATGCAGCCCCGTCAACGCCCAGAGGGAGATGACGACCCGCACCTTAAGCCAAACTACGTCCGTTCCTAGATCAAACTATCGGCGCGGTCGTCGCTTCCAGTCGATACAAGGAGCCCACTACGCTCGGCGCATAGTGATCGGGCGCAAAGGTCTCTGCGAGCCGCGCTTTCGCCCGCCATCCCGTACAGTGGCCGGGCGCGATGATCCGGGGCTGTATGCGTGTCTTCAGATCGCGCACGGTCGCCTCGATACGCGCCTCCATAGCCTGGCCCGCCAGATGATAGCCGCCGAGCACCACGTCGAGTGGCATACCGGGGAAATGGCGTTGGGCTTCCAGGCAGGCGTTGACAATACCCGCGTGAGAACACGCCGAGAGTACGGTGACCCCGCGACCCCGAACCACAGCGACCAGAAAGCGTTCATCCATAATGAGCGGATCGGGGCGCGCCTGGTCGCCGCAGAAGGTGTGGTGACCGGCAAGACCGGTCTCATATTCGGTAACCCTGGTAATGTTGTGCACAACATTATATCAGTTATGTTATGCCGGAATTTATGTTGCATCCCCAAGAATCTTCCCTGACACGGAGTAGTGTCGACGCGAATTGACGCAACATAATATTGCGCGCCTCCTGACCCTCTCACTCTCATTGGGAGGTCACCATGTCCAAGATATCCACCCCTGCCAAGCCCTTACCGAATTCATATAGCGAGGCGCCGTTTGCCGTTGAGCGGGACCGCTATCTGCAGCACTGTAAAGAATGCGGCACAACTCCACACTCCCTCTCTAAAAAACGCAAGGAGCTTGCCCGGATCGCACGGTTGCTACCCGCAGACGCTCCTCAAGGTATTGATAAGAATCAGCTGCAAGCCGTTGCCCGGCAACGCGCCTTGGGTCTGAGCGCTGTGATCGAGAAACAAGTCATGACCGTAGGGCGGCCTTGGCTTCGCTTCCTGGGATGGTGGCGGGAACCCGTCATCGATCTGCCCTGCCAGGATCAACTCGACGACTATGTGAGGTGGATGCGTGATGCGCGAGGGTTCAGTCCTTCCACGGTCGACCAATGGCAGGGCCGTATCAAACAATTTCTTCGGTGGTGCCTGAACAGACAATGCCCTCTCAATGCCCTGCAGCCTAGTGATGTGGACGCATACTTCGTCCAGAACGCATCGCGCTGGGGCCGCCTGTCAATGAAGGTCATGACGGGCACGTTACGGGTCTTTTTGCGTTATGCGGCCGATCAGGGTTTGTGCGACGCGCGCTTGGCCAGCGCGCTCCGCACGCCACGCGTCTACACCCAAGAGTCGTTACCCTTTGCGCCATCGTGGGCGGATGTCCAACGTCTTTTAGCGACCACGGAGACTGACAAGCCCGCCGACATCAGAGACCGTGCGATTCTGATGCTTTTGGCAATCTATGGAATGCGTAGCGGGGAAGTGGCGGCCTTGCGCCTGGAGCAAGTGGACTGGGCGGGGCGCACGCTGCACTTGTTCCGGCTGAAGCGACGACAACCCCAGATCTATCCCTTACTGCCCACCGTGGCCGAGGCCTTGGCGCGCTATATCGATACGGTGCGTCCGCCCGTGGCCTTTTCGGAGATATTCATCAGCCACTACGCGCCCCAGCGCCCGTTAACCCCAGAGGCTCTCTATAGTGTAGTCAATACCAAGTTTAAGGCGCTGGGGATCGCGCCGCGCCATCGTGGCCCCCATGCCCTACGCCATGCCTGCGCTGTCCATCTTGTGACGGAAGGATTTCATCTCAAGGAGATTGGCGATCATCTGGGTCACCGCACCTCCTCGGCAACGATGACTTATGCCAAGGTCAATATGGCGGCGCTTCGCGAGGTCGGTGATTTCGACTTGGGAGACCTGCCATGAAGCTCGTCGACGTGGTTACCGCGTACATCACGCTGCAACAGTCGCTCGGCCTGC
>JAJYPQ010000454.1 GCA_021795255.1 Pseudomonadota bacterium | reverse complement strand
TCCCAGGGTCGACCGCGCCAGGCCCCGTCGGCCCACATAAAGCTCGTAGGATCGATCACCTCGCTTGGACCATGAACGTCTTCAGACTGAAACCGCGAGGCCGGATCCGGGACCAGAAGACCGCCGTCGATACGGTAGTGGTAACGACTGCCCGCCCGCGCGCGTCCCGTCGTAAGCTCAAACCACCCACCATCGCGGCGAACCATGGCCAGCGGCTCATCGGGCGCCGAGGTCACGACAATATCGACGGCCCGGGCCTTTGGCGCCCATAGGCGGAAGCGTACCCCGCCCGTGACACACTCGGCCCCAAAACCCGAGCCCTCAAATGAGCCATGGCACACATGAGGTCCCGGCGTCTCCGTGCGACTCTTCCTTGTCATAAATTCCCGCCCTCACATCTTCCGACAGGCGCCCCCGTCCTCAAGCCGCGCTTCCGATCGCGCCGTCCGCCGATCCAGACTCGGCTCGCGCAACAACACCAGGGACCGACCCTGCAAAGGGTAGGTGCCGCTTGTGATGACTGCCCCTGCGTACCTCGCTGGAGCCCCGTAACTCGTGTCGAGTTCGACCTGCCAGCCAACCGCGCTGTCGCTTGGCAGCACAAACGGGATCTCTTCGTGATGCGCGTTCAAAAGCCAAAGAAAGTCCACATCACCTATCATGCGCCCCTTGTCGTCACACTCATCTAGACCATCGCCCGCGAGAAAAAGCCCAAGACACCGCGCGAAGGTCTGCTGCCACTCCTCGTCGTTCATCTCCGTCCCATCGGGCTTAAGCCAGGTAATATCCTTGATGTCGCCGCCACGGATGCGCCGGCCCTGAAAAAATGATCGGCGCCGAAACACCTTGTGGGCCTGTTTAATCCGAATAACGTACTGCACAAAGCTCATAAAATCGTGGTCATCGGGGGTCAATTCCCAGTCGACCCAATTGATATTGTCATCATGGCAGTACGCGTTGTTGTTGCCCCGCTGGGTGCGGCCTATTTCATCGCCCGCCAGAATCATCGGAACCCCCTGTGACAAAAGTAAGGTCGCGATCATGTTTCGCTTTTGCTGAGCCCGCAAAGCCTTAATCCTGGCGTCATCCGTAGGGCCTTCGACTCCGCAATTCCAAGACAAATTGGCATCTGTCCCGTCGCGGTTGTTCTCCCCGTTGGTCTCGTTGTGCTTCGCGTTATAGCTCACTAAATCCTGCAGGGTAAATCCGTCGTGCGCGGTTACGAAATTTATGGACGCATAGGGATTGCGGCCACCGTGATCGTAAAGATCGCTCGAGCCTGTGAGCCGATAGGCCAATTCTCCGATCACTCCGCCCTCGCCCTTCCAATACGCCCGCACCACGTCTCTGTATTTTCCGTTCCATTCAGTCCATCCGACCGGAAAGTTTCCGACCTGGTAACCGCCTTCACCAAGGTCCCACGGCTCGGCAATCAGCTTAACCTGGGACAGTATGGGGTCTTGGTGGATGATGTCGAAGAATGCCGAAAGGCGATTGACGTCGTGCAACTCACGCGCCAACGTCGACGCCAAGTCAAAACGAAACCCGTCCACGTGCATTTCTTGTACCCAATAACGCAGGGAGTCCATGATCAGCTGAAGGACGCGCGGGTGCTGCATATTGAGCGTGTTTCCGCAGCCCGTGAAATCCATGTAATACCTGGGATTCGATGGCATGAGCCGATAATAGGACAGATTGTCGATTCCCTTGAAAGAAAGACTCGGGCCCAGATGGTTTCCTTCGGCCGTGTGGTTATACACGACATCTAATATGACCTCTATTCCGTTCGAGTGGAAGCTTTTAACCATCGTCTTGAATTCCGACACTTGTCCGGTTGCCGAATAGCGGGCATCCGGCGCAAAAAACCCGATGGAATTGTATCCCCAGTAGTTTCTTAGGCCCTTCTCCACCAAATTCCTATCGTCTATGAACGCATGTACGGGCATAAGCTCTACTGCCGTGACACCTAAGGACTTCAGGTATTCAATAATGCGCGCGGACCCAAGCCCCGCATATGTCCCGCGCAGGCCTTGGGGCACAAGCGGATGTAAATAGGTAAAGCCTTTAACGTGCAGTTCGTAGATAACAGTGTCATGCCACGGGGTCCTCAATAATCGGTCGTCTCCCCAACTGAAAGCCGACTCCACGACTTGGGATTTAGGCATGAACGCGGCGTTGTTCGTCCGATCGAACGATAGATCTTCGGTCTTATGGCCAACACGGTAACCGAAATGGCTATTGCTCCAACGCACATCTCCAACTATGGATTTGGCGTAAGGATCAAGCAAGAGCTTGTTGGCATTGAACCGATGGCCGTTCCTTGGATCATAGGGCCCTGCAACCCGATAGCCGTACCGCCATCCGGGGCGTCCCTCCGGGAGATAGCAATGCCAAACTTGATCGGTCTGCCAACGCATCGGGATCCGGGCAATCTCCACCCGGCCGTCTTCGTCAAAAATGCATAGTTCGACCCCTTCGGCATGCTCCGAGAAAAGCGCGAAATTCACCCCCTCCCCATCCCAGGTCGCCCCTAAGGGATATGGCCGTCCGGGCCATACGGCAAAGCGGGTCGCAAAACGCGCAGGAGGTGCCCGCAGTCGGTCATCGCTTTGGGTCATGAAATTTCCTCTAGCTCCCTGTTTTACGGGGAGAGGGTGATGCATCGCGCGGCCATTGGCGTTCCAAAATTCCCGCCGCCCACTTTTGCCCGCCCAGTCCGAACGCAAGGGCTAAGCCCAGCATGACCCCGCCCAACACGATAAGAAACGTATCCCGGATTATGTCTTGCCCTACGTGCAACTCATCTAAAACCAACAAGATCAGGAAGACTATCACGCCAGATTGGGCGAACCGACCCAGCAAGCCCGCATCGGCAAGGCCGAGCCCGGCACAGTAGAGCGACACCGTACTGGCGACAAAGCGGCTAAAGTAAAGACCGAGCGTAAGCAACACAACCGCAACAATAAGCCGCGGCATGAAGAGCGCTACGCGCGTGGCGATACCCGTGGCATAGGTTAGGCCAACGGTGTTGAGCGCCAGCACTAAGGCGACGAGAATTACAAGACCCGAAACAAGCGACGCCAAAACGCCGATAGTATCAGTCTGCGCGCCGCCTTGCCGTAGAAATCCATCAAGCCCCGCGCGCTCGGTTAGGATATGAAAATTCACGGCCCGCAAGGCCTTCACGGCCATGAACCGCAAGATCTTGGCGGCAATCCAACCGACCAAGACAATAGCCATCGCGAGCAAAATGGGCGGAAGCCATATCTCCCATTGATTCATAATATGCTGCGCTGGTGCGAGTGTTGCGTTTACGATACCCATCACACCTACCTCCTGACATGACCCAAATCGCTCATTCGGGGGTGCGCCACCGGGTATGGGCCCTTCCCGGCACCGCCATACAGCCTCTAATCTACGCCCCCTGCGAACCCTTCTCTATGGACTCCGGATCGGCACATTGCACCAAACCGCGAAGCGGAATCGAAACAGACTGTGGCCTATTATCCATTTCGTAGCGGAGCTCATAGAGCGCCTTCTCCAACACAAAGAGGTGCAACCATTCGCGCACGCGCGAGAAGTCATCCCACAGTTTTGCCCCGCGCGTTTGGGAAGCGTAGGACGTTAAAAACGCCTGACACACCGCACGTTCCCAGGCGCGCGCGTGGGGCAGAAGAGCCGCCATCTGCTCGCCCCGTCCCATTGTGACGTGATCCAAGGCCGTATACATAACGTAGTTAAAGGAGCGAAGCATGCCGGCCACGTCGCGCAGCGGCGTATGCTTTTGACGACGCACAGACACCGGGCGGCTGGGCTCTCCCTCGAAGTCCGTGATCGCGAAATCGTTGTTCTTTAGAAGAACCTGACCTAAATGGTAATCTCCATGATAACGTGTCTTGAGTCCTTGTATGTCCCGGCGCGCGGGCCGGGCCAGC
>JAJYPQ010000453.1 GCA_021795255.1 Pseudomonadota bacterium | reverse complement strand
GACGATACGCGGTTTCCGCGGCATCGCCGAGGGCGAGTATGATGAGTTGCCGGAGCAGGCCTTTTATATGGTCGGTACGATAGACGAGGCCGTGGCCAAGGCGAGGCAGCTGTAAGCAATGGAGACCTTCCACATCGATATCGTAAGCGCCGACCGTTCGGTCTTCGCGGGCGAGGTGATGTTCGTAGTGGCGCCTCTGGCCGAGGGCGAGGCCGGGTTCCTGCCGGGTCATTCGCCGCTCCTTGGGAGGCTGAAGGCCGGCGCTTTGCGGGTGCGCGACTCAGGCGGCGTGGAACAGGCGTTTTACGTGAGCGGGGGTTTTGTCGAGGTGCAGCCGGACCGGGTGATCGTGTTAGCCGACAGCAGTGAACGCGGCGCCGATATTGATGAGGCGCGGGCCTTAAAGGCCGTGGAAGAGGCCGAGGAAGCGCTACGAGAGCGCCTGGACAAGGTCGATTACGCGCGCGCCGAAAGCGAGCTGGCCTTGGCTGTTGCCCGATTGCGTGCGGCGCGTGCTCACAAGACACAAAGCTCGCGACTCCCACACGATCAGGCGCGGTAAGGAGGCATGGTGGTCACGAAGGACAAGGTCGTTTCCCTAAGCTATACGCTGCGCGATGAGTACGGCGAGATTTTCGAACATACCGATGTTCCCATTTCCTATCTTCATGGCTCCGGCCAGGACCTGTTCGATAAGATCGAGCGCGCGCTGGAGGGCTTGTCGGTGGGAGATTCGGTCGAAGTCGAACTCGCGCCGAGCGACGGGTTCGGCGAACACGACCCCGATCTGACCTTTACCGACGATATCGAGAACGTGCCGCCCGAGTTCCGACGGTTAGGGGCCGAGGTCGAGGCCGAAAACGCCCAGGGCGAGGCCCTACGCTTTGTGGTCACCTCCCTGGAAAACGGGAAGCTCACCATAGATGCCAACCACCCGCTTGCCGGTCAGACGGTTCGTTTCGATGTCACCATCCGTGCTATCCGCGATGCGACCCCGGAAGAGCGCCGCATCGGTCGCCCAACACAAGCCATGCATTAGCGCCTCCGGCATTCGGGCATTGCCTTTAACCCATAAGACCGCTCTAATAAGGGCCTATGCAGGGCTCGCTTTCGTCTCTTGAGGTGGTTATTTTGGCGGCCGGCCAAGGCCGGCGCATGGTCTCGGCGCGGCCCAAGGTTCTGCACACGCTTGCCGGACGCCCCCTGCTTGCCCATGTCCTTAAGGCCGCCCAGGGGCTCAATCCCCGGGCGATTCACGTAGTGTACGGCCACGGCGGGGAGGCCGTACGCGCGGCCTTCCCACAAGCGCCCGTCCACTGGGTGCTGCAAGCCGAGCAACGAGGCACGGGGCATGCCGTGAGCTGCGCCTTGGCGCATCTAGGGGCGCAGGCCCAGGTCCTGGTGTTGTTGGGCGATGTTCCGTTGATTACGCCGGCGACCCTTGTGGCGCTTTGTGCCCGATCCGAGTCCGGGCTGGCACTTCTGACCTTTCATGCGCCGGGCCCCAACCAGTATGGACGCATAGTCCGCAGTAGCCAGGGCTTGGTGGAGCGCATTGTCGAGTGGCGGGATGCGACCCCCGATGAGCGGGCGCTGACTGAGGTGAACAGCGGAATGCTGGCCGCGTCTGCCGAAAATCTGCGCCGGTGGTTACCGCGCCTGACCGCAGCCAACGCCCAAGGCGAGCTTTATTTAACCGATATCGTGGCCCTCGCATGCGCCGATAAGATCACGGTCGAGGCCGTTCAGCCAGCGGCCTTGCACGAGGTTCAAGGCGTCAATAGTCGCAGCGACTTAGCGAGCCTCGAGCGCGCTTTTCAACACGAGTCGGCGCAGGCCCTCATGGCTGCCGGCGTTCAGCTCATGGATCCCAGCCGCTTGGATGTGCGCGGTACCTTGACCGCCGGCCGCGACGTCATGATAGACGTCGATTGTGTTTTTGAGGGCGACGTCACGCTGGCGGACGGGGTGACCATAGGCCCCCATTGTTTTGTTCGCAATAGCCACTTAGGCGAGGCCGCGCAGATCGAGAGCCATAGCGTCATCGATGGGTGCGAGGTTGGGCGTAGCGCCCACGTCGGTCCTTTTGCGCGCCTGCGCCCCGGTACCCGTCTCGGTCAAGAGGCGCGGGTCGGGAACTTCGTCGAGGTGAAGGCCTCGTCCGTGGGCGCTTATTCCAAGGTGAATCACCTAAGCTATATAGGGGACGCCACGATCGGGGAACAGGTGAATGTCGGTGCCGGGGTCATAACGTGCAATTACGACGGTGCCCGCAAACACCGGACAATCATAGGCGACAAGGCCTTTATTGGCTCGGATAGCCAGCTCGTGGCTCCCATCGAGATCGGACCAGGCGCCACCATAGGGGCTGGGTCCACGGTCACCAAGGATGCGCCGCCTGGCGAACTCACGCTCAGTCGCACGGCGCAAAAGACGGTCAGCGGTTGGCGTCGCCCGGGAAAGTAGGCGCACAGCCATCAAGGAGTGGTCTATGTGTGGAATTGTCGGTGCCGTAGCGCAGCGCAATGTCGTCCCTATCCTTATGGAAGGGCTGCGACGCCTTGAATATCGGGGCTATGATTCCGCAGGGGTCGCGGTCATTGACCGTGACCACTGTCTCGCCCGCACCCGGTCAGTCGGCAAGGTGCGTGACCTCGAAGCGTGTCTCGACGTCCATATGGAGGGTGTGACCGGTATTGCCCACACGCGCTGGGCCACCCACGGTCGCCCGGCCACCGAAAACGCCCACCCACACGTTTGCCGAAAGACCGTAGCGCTTGTTCACAACGGCATTATCGAAAATCACGAGGTGCTTCGTAAGGCGCAGCTGAAGCAAGGCTATGAGTTCACCTCCGAAACCGATACCGAGGTCGTGGTCCACGAAATTCACCGCCGACTCGAGGAAACGGGGGCCGATCTCTTGACGGCCGTGCGCGCGGTCCTTCCAGCCCTGCGGGGGGCGTATGCCCTAGGTGTTATCACCAACCGCGAGCCGGGGCGCCTCGTGGCGGCGCGGCGCGGCAGCCCTTTGGTTATCGGCATCGGGATCGGCGAGCATTTCATCGCCTCCGACGTGGCAGCACTTCTGCCCGTAACCCAACGGTTTATCTTTCTGGAAGAGGGGGATATCGCCGATATCACCCGCGATGCCGTCACGATTTATAACGCGCAAGGTGAGCGCGTGGAACGCCCCATAAAGCAAAGCGAGTTGTCGGCGGACGCCGTAGCGCGCGGTGAATACCGACACTACATGTTAAAAGAGATCTACGAGCAGCCGCGCGCGATCGCTGACACTCTCGAGAACCGGATTGGGCTTCATCAGGTCTACGGCGAGGCCTTCGGACACAGTGCGCCGGCGATCTTCGAGTCGATTGAGGCGGTGCAGATCGTCGCGTGCGGCACGAGCTACCATGCGGGTCTCATCGGCAGATATTGGCTGGAGGGCTTGGCCGCCATACCGTGCTCGGTCGAGGTCGCAAGCGAGTTTCGTTATCGCAAGCCCCAGGTCGCGCGCAACGCCCTTTTTGTCACGCTGTCCCAGTCCGGCGAAACCGCAGACACCTTGGCGGCCCTGGCCCATGCCCGCGAGTTGGGGTTTGCCCATACCCTCAGCATCTGCAACGTCCCGGAAAGCTCGCTGGTGCGCGGTTCCGAGTTAGCGCTTATGACCCAAGCCGGTCCCGAGATCGGGGTCGCGTCGACCAAGGCCTTTACCACCCAGCTCGTGGCCCTGCTTTTGCTGGTGGCGACTCTCGGTCGTCGCCGCGGTCTTGAAGCGGATGGGGAGGCGCGTATCGTGGGGCTGCTTCGTACCCTGCCGGGTCTTGTCGAACAGGTCCTAGCGCTCGATGCCGAGGTCCAGGCCTGGGTACCATTTTTTGCCAACAAGCAGCATGCCTTGTTTTTGGGGCGCGGCACCCAGTATCCGGTGGCGATG
>JAJYPQ010000452.1 GCA_021795255.1 Pseudomonadota bacterium | reverse complement strand
CTCGCGCCTGGCGATCATGGGAGGGCGCGCCCTTGGCGGGGCCACGGTGGCGATGATGCAGGGGACGCTCGTGCTCGTCATCACGATGATCGCGGGCTTTCGGCCGGTGTCACTCACCGGCGTGGCCTTAGGCCTTCTGGTGATGTTCTTTACGGCGCTGCTCTTTAGTGCGTTGAGCATGGTCATAGCCTCACGGCTTCGGGATATGCAGGGCTTCCAGCTCATCATCAACTTCCTGGGGATGCCGCTCTTTTTTCTCTCCGGCGCACTCTTTCCGATCGCCCATCGATCGCAGGGGCTCGGGCTCGTAGCTCGCTTTGATCCACTGTCCTACGGTGTGGACGCGTTGCGCATCTTTCTCGTGGGGCACGGCGTGTTCGGCCTCACCCTCGATTTCACCGTTTTGGCGGGGGCGATCGTGGCGATCTTCACGCTGGGTGCGCGCTTCTTCTCGCGGATGGAGATCTGAGCGGGGGATTCGTCGATTTGGCGGCCGCCTTGTCTTTGAGTGAGGACCCGAGAACTCTCCGGGTTGCCCTGCGGCGGGATCGGGCGGTGCTTTTCTGGAATCCTCTCAAGAAAAACTTCCTAACATATTGATTGCCTTGTTGTAACAAAGGGACAGGTTCGCCAGGCACGAGCTTCATGCCCATCTTTTCAGCGCGCCGGGCCAGATGCCAAAGCGCCCGTTCGCGATAGCGTTCCTCGTAGTAATCTCGGCCTTGATCAGTGCACTCCTCGCCCTTGGTGGGCAATGGCGCTCTTCGGTCAGCTGTATGCGGAACCGGGTGAGTAGTTACTTTGTGAGTATTGATCCAATCCGATCTCTCAGGTAGTCTTTCCCTGGAGGCTATTCGAAATACTATAAGAATTATAAGTTGGGGAGGAAGTCATGCGTCTTGCCGTCTCACGCGCTGCCGTTATCTATACGGCCGTCACGGGTTTGTTGTGTGTCTCCGGGATAGCACCCGCCTTTGCCCGGCCCGTCAATCTCTCGGTCGGCGTCTCAACCTTGGGGCTCGGGGTCCAGGTCTCCACACCGCTCATCCCGGGATCGCTCGATCTGGCTTTAGGGATCAATCGCTATAGCTATAGCCATAGCGGGACCTACACGAGCGGCGGATCCAACATTCCTTATCATGGCAACTTGCGCCTTCAAACCATCCCGGTATTGCTGAATTACTACCCCTTTCATGGCGTCTTTCGGGTGACAGGGGGCGTTATGTTTAATCAGAATCAGTTCACACTGAACGCCAGCGGGGGCAGTGGCAATTATACTATCAACAATCACCCCTACACCGCTCAGCAGGTCGGTACCTTTACGGGAAAGGTCGCTTGGAAACGCGTAGCGCCCTATCTGGGTCTCGGCTGGGGGAGTAAGGCCGCTCGCAAACCGGGGTTTTCGATGGGCTTTGATCTCGGCGTGCTATTCACGGGTTCTCCACAAGTCACGCTGTCGGCGAGCAATCCCCAAAACAATGCCACACTTGCCAGTGACGTGGCTGCAGCGCAGGCCACTGCTAACCAAAAAGCCAGCTCCTATAAGCTTTGGCCCGTTATTGGCGTCCGTCTGGGCTACGACTTTTAAGATGTCCCAAAGCAAAGAGGGATGAGTGGTACGGATTTCCGAAAAGCCGGTTAGCAATAAGTGGCGCAAGACAAGGGCCAGCCATGTGGGTCTTTGTCGGGCCGTGTTGGCAGATCTGGGGCAGGGTGAGGTTTGTTAAATAGTGTACGGGGGGGTTTATGGCGCGCGGGAAAATCATCTTTTACAACGCAGCGGAAGGTCGGGGCATTGCGAATAACGGGTCGGCGCAGGTGCCTTTCGAAATCGGGCAATGGCGCGGATCGGAAGCCCCTCGCTTAAACCAAGTTGTGGAGGTCGCTGAAGGACCTGCCGGCACTCTGTACTTGACTCCTGTGGACGAGGCGGCGTTCTTTGCGGAAAAGGCGGGGGAGTCAATGAAGGGCCTAGGCGAGGCCGCAGGCCCCCTTACCAAGGCCTTTCTTGCCCAGATCGGAGTAAAAAATTTAATTGCTTATGCTGTTTTCGCGGTTGCGGCGTTCTATTGGACTTTCGTCCTTGCGGACTTCGACGCGTTGACGCTCTCAAATCTTCTCCGACCAGACGGCGAACAGCTGTTCTTGTGGGTCGCCGTATTAACAGTGGGCGTCCCCTATTTCTGGAAAGACCGCCGGGCGTGGCTAACGTGGACCCTTCCTTTGGTGGTGACTGTTGTTTTGGGGATAGTCCCAGTTGTCTACGATAACCTCTTTAGTGGACTCTTCTCTTTGGTGCAAGAGACGGGTACGCGATTTGGGGTGATAGGGGGGCATATAATAGCCGGCATGGGCAGTCTTGTTTTGTCGCTGCGATTGGGCGCCTATGTAACGGTGGCGTCCAGTGGGTACTTGGCATGGGCTGGTGTAATAAGGTTTCAGCAGACACAAGCGGCTCAGGGATCGGCTTTCCCATCAAGTAACCCTGCAGGCGGGACATCTGCCATCGGAGTAGCTACAACGGACGATCGTACAAAGGCTGCCAAATCGTTGACGCAGGTTCTCTACGTGCTTTACGCGTTGTCATTTTTCTTTGGCATTACGGGACTTATTGCCGTCATAATCAACTATGTGAAAAAGGGGGATGTGGCGGGCACTTTCTGCGAAAGTCATTTTCGCTGGCAAATACGTACGTTCTGGATTGGCCTTGTGTTTAGCTTTATCGGCGTCCTGACTTCAATGATACTTATTGGCATCCCTATCTTGATAGGGGTCGGGATTTGGTATCTCTATCGCATTATTAAGGGCTGGCTCGACCTCCGCGATAACAAGGTCATGTATGGAGCGTAAAGGCCTCAAAGCACGATCGTCCGGAGTTTTTGAGAAGCGCTTAAGTGCCCGCGGCTGTGTCGCGGTCATTTTCTCAATAATTCGATAATCGGGGGCTCAGAAACATTGAAGGAGAAAGAGTGATGGTAACTCGAAAAGTCCAGCGTATCCGTTCTGCGACAGTAATGGTTCTTCTCGCCACCACCACTTTGGCCGGTTGCGCAACAGAGCCCAGATATGGCCATCTGTTCGCGGGCAAGCCGACACTTGGGAACATCCATATTTTCGCCAGTTCCAGACGCATTGTGCGTACGGCGGCGCTCAACGCACTTGTTGCGCGGGATTTTCAGGTCAAGCGGGAGCGAAGCGGGCGGATTGTGGCGGTAAACAATTATAAAACCCACGCCAGTAGCGAGAAGACCTACATCATCACCGCAGATATTAACGTCGAGAAGGTCGGATCGAACAAAACGCAGGTGGCTGTGACGGCCTCGCAGAAGACGATTGTTCATCAGGAATGGCATACGTGGTGGCACCTGCTGTTTATCATTCCCATCTTCCCGACCAGTACGCACTACAAGGACACGACAACAGACGCAAGCGCTATTACGAGCAAGGCGTTTTACCAGAACCTTTTTTCTGACATCAACCAGCAGATCAAGCAGCATAACGTAATTGTCGGGAACCTGCCCAATGGGCCATTACCGAAAGCGTTGACCGGCACGACTAAGAAGTCAGCTGCTGTAAGTCGAAAGACGGCAACGGCTTCATAAACCGCATTTGTGGCGCTGTGCCTGTAGTCTGGGCTTGAGATCACAGCAGCAAGGACGGATGGGCAGGGTGCCAACCGCAAGCGCATCCAGCGGCTCATGCGGGTCATGGGGCTTGAGACCCTGTACCCGAAGCGCAAGACCAGTGCTCCGGGTGCGGGTCACCGCATCTATCCCTATCTCTTGCGGGGCTTGGCCATCACCCGACCCAATCAGGTCTGGTGTGCGGACACGACCTATATCCCCATGGCCAGAGGCTTTTGCTATCTGGTCGCCATCATGGACTGGGCCACCCGGGCGGTGCTCTCCTGGCGGCTTGCGACCACCATGGAGGCGGACTCC
>JAJYPQ010000451.1 GCA_021795255.1 Pseudomonadota bacterium | reverse complement strand
CACAAAAGGGCGCCCCCGTGTTTCTTCGGCGCGATTTGCGGCACCCAGGGCCGATTACTGTGCTCTCTTGAAGGATGCGCTGGCGTTCAGGGGTGGCACGGCGCTTTACAAGCTGCATCTCAAGGCCGCCGCACGCTATTCCGAAGACATTGACTTGGTACAGGTAAACGCCGAGCCGGCAGGTCCGATGATGGACGCGCTGCGTTCGGTTCTCGACCCGTGGCTAGGAAAGCCGCAGTGGAAACAGACCGAGGGGCGCGTCACGTTCTCATATAGATTTGATTCCGAAGATGTGCCTCCGATCCGCCTTCGGCTCAAAGTGGAGGTCAATACGCGGGAACATTTTTCCCTTTACGGCATCACGCACGCCCCGTTTGCGGTGTCATCCCGGTGGTTTGAAGGGGATTGCGAGATCAGCAGTTACGAGCTTGACGAACTGCTAGGCACGAAGCTTCGCGCACTCTACCAGCGCAAGAAAGGGAGGGATTTGTTTGATCTCGCGGCCGCCCTCGAAAAACCGGCCGTTGATCCGGCCCGCATCGTAACGGCCTTCAGCGAATATATGAACAGGAGCGAGCATCACATCACCCGCGCGCTGTTCGAACAGAATTTCCAGGAAAAACTCCACGATCGGCAATTCAACGCCGATATAAGCCCCTTGCTCGCCAGCGCATATAAATGGGACAAGGCTGCCGCAGCAGACGCTATTGCATCACGCCTCATCCCGCTCCTTCCGGGCGATCCTTGGAAAGGCGAGAATGGGCACAAGCCATGAGCCAGCCCAATCGCACTCATCTGCCAACCGACTATGACCTGACGCGCTGGTATCTCAATGCTCGTCGCATCATCGAACTCATCTTGGCCAACTCGATTGCCTCCGATACGAGACCTATCGGATCACTTGGCAAAGTCGACGATGCGACGCGAAAGAACATAACGTTATCCGTGCTAAAGGATGGCCTCATGCGTTTGCTGCGCGCAAGCGATTCTCCGACCCTTGGGCAACTCCTCGTATCCGAAAACCTCCAACCGGCTTCCTATTCACCCATTACACCAACATATCGGATTTACGAGATTCCGGGTGGTCGGCACTGTTTTGGTCGGGATAGTTAAAGCTCCCGTTCAAATCGTGTGCGTACTGGAGCAGGTCTTGAGGCGCCTTAGACGCCCCGTGGGCACTGTGTGGGCGCACGCCATAATCTAGTCAATTTGGCCGTTTTCAGAGGGGTTGGTGCGCCCTAGTGGATTCGAACCACTGACCTTTGGAATCGGAATGCAAAATAACTGCGCGTATATTGCGCGGGCTATTGTGTAGATAACCGGCGCCATACGGCACCACACGTGAATTCTTATTTTGGTCCAGTACGTTAGGTTCGTACAATTTGTGACATTTTGCCCCGATACAGGCCGATCTCTCTGGGCATCGCGCCCTCATCTGTAACACCGTGGGCCGTTCTCGTCATAGGGAAAAATGAGCGCTGCACGATGATCCGCGTAGGGGAATCGGAGGCGCCCCTAAGGGCGCGCCTCCGATCTCCGCAGATCCAACGCTATGGCAGCCCTTTTGCCAAGTGCCTCTGCGACTACGCCCTGGGCGAGCCGCTTACCTGGTCTCGACCGTTTAGCGGTATGGCTGGGGAGGCAACAGTTGTTTTTGGTGGTGTCGGCGGCTGCGGACCAAGACGTTGACGTAGTGTAATCGACCGATTACACTACACCGTATGTGGACCATCAAACCTCTGCCGACATTCACGGCTTGGTTGGACCGTCTGACCGATCCCAAGGTGCGGGGTACGGTTATTGCCCGCATCAAGCGTTTGGAAATGGGCCTGATGGGCGATGTCAATTCGGTGGGTGACGGCATCCATGAGTTGCGCATCCATATTGGCGCCGGATGGCGAGTGTATTTCGCGCTGCGAGGCAATGAGGTGATCGTATTGCTGGCGGGGGGTTCGAAGCGAACACAGAAGACGGACATTCGCCGTGCCAAGGATCTGGCGGCGCGACTCGAGGACTGAATCATGGCGACAAAACATATTCGTTCCCAGGAAAAGACAGGGCGATCCGGAATCAAGGTGGGGGGTCTGCCCGTATTTGACGCGGCGGCCTATCTTGACGACGAACAAACGATCGCCACCTATCTCACGGATATCCTGGCCGCGCAAGATTCTGCTCTGCTGGCAGCCGCTCTGGGCGACATTGCAAGAGCTCGCGGCATGACCGAAATCGCCAAGGCCTCCGGTATCGCCCGGGAGGCGCTCTATAAAGCCTTGCGTCCTGATGCGCAGCCCCGCTTTGATACCATCAGTCGGGTCTGTGCTGCCTTGGGGGTCCGGCTGGTGGCAGAGCCGGCATGACCACTATGGGCTGGGCCGCGCGCCACGGCTAACGCTCAAACAAGATGTGTCATCTGGGATGGCCCAGCGTTCTGCGGGTACCTGAAGGGCGTCTGGGCCCGCGTTCCGAGCCGAAACTCGCAGTCACCTGGCGTTGCGACAAATCGAGGCAATTTCTATGGATTGGTGCGCCCTAGTGGATTCGAACCACTGACCTTTGGAATCGGAATGCAAAATCACTGTGCGCATATTGCGCGGGCTATTTCGTAGTTAGTCGGCGCCATGCGGCGTCGCAGACATATTATCATTGTGAATCAGTATGTTAATTGCATCCATTTTGTGACATTTTACGCCGAAGTAAGCCGATCTGTTTGGACCTCGTGCGAGATTCTGTAACAACCTGGGCCATTCCCGTCATAGGGAAAAATGAGCGCTGCACGATGATCCGCGTAGGGGAATCGGAGGCGCCCCCAAGGGCGCGCCTCCGATCGCCGCAGACCCAACGCTACGGCAGCCCCTTTACCAAGTGCCTCTGTGACTACGGTCTGAGCGAGGCGGTCACCTGGTCCCGACCGTTCAGCGATGGGGCTGGGTAGGTAACAGTTGTTTCTGGTGGGGTCAGTGGTCGCGGACGAAGCAGTTGACGTTATGTAATCGAACGATTGCAATATGCTGCATGTGGATTATCAAGCCTCTGCCGACATTCACGGCTTGGTTGGACCGCCTGACCGATCCCAAAATACGAGGGACGGTCATTGCCCGCATCAAGTGTTGGGAGGGGGCCTGCTGGGCGATGTCAATTCGGTGGGTGACGGCATCCATGAGTTGCGCATCCATATAGGCGCCGGATGGCGAGCGTATTCTACACGGCGAGCCGGTCAGGTGATCATATTGCTTGCAGGCGGTTCGAAGCGAACACAGAAGACGGACATCCGCCGTGCCAAGGATCTGGCGGCGCGACTGGAGGACTGGATCATGACGACCAAACATACTCGTTCCCGTAAAAAGACAGGGCGATCTGGAATCAAGGCGGCGGATCTGCCCGTATTCGATGCGGCCGCCTGTCTTGATGACGAACAAACGATTGCCGCCTATCTCACCGATATCCTGGAAGCGCAAGACCCTGCCTTGCTGGAGGCAGCTCTGGGCGACATGGCAAGAGCGCGTGGCATGACGGAGATCGCCAAGGCCTCCGGTATTACCCGGGAGGCACTTTACAAAGCCTTGCGCTCTGATGCGCAGCCCCGTTTTGACACCATTAGCCGGGTCTGTGCTGCCCTGGGAGTCCGCCTGGTGGCAGAGCCCGCATGACCCTTACCCCCTGCAGCCAGGGCGCCGTGAATGGGCGCTTCGGCCAATATGCCCACACGAAGCCCATTACCTGGTGCATGACGTTCCATGGCTACAGGACGAAAGGGACATTCCCTCTTATCAAGTTGGCAACCCGGTAGGTAAATGTACGCGCCCAACCCACCATGCCAACGGATGCTGCGCGATGAAGTCGCGTAGCGGCGGTGAATTAAAACATTAAATGTCTGCTACTCTCGTTTTGTGTGACCGCTCTCCGGGATAGACGAACAACCGCTTGTGGCCGTTAGCGGAAGTTTGAA
>JAJYPQ010000450.1 GCA_021795255.1 Pseudomonadota bacterium | reverse complement strand
GCCCTATTACGAATCGCAGGGTGATGAAATCGTCTTGTTCGAAAGCGCTTACCAGAACCAGATTCCGGTATTGCTGAAGGGGCCCACGGGCTGCGGCAAGACGCGCTTCATGGAACACATGGCGTGGCGCCTGAAGCGTCCGCTTATCACGGTCTCTTGTCACGATGACCTGACAGCCTCCGACCTCGTCGGGCGCTATCTCATCACGGCCGGCGAGACCGTATGGGTGGATGGCCCGCTCGCCCACGCCGTGCGGGTCGGCGGCATTTGCTATTTGGATGAGGTCGTCGAGGCAAGGAAGGATACGACGGTCGTCATCCACCCCCTGGCCGACGACAGGCGGGTGCTCCCCATCGAAAAGACCGGGGAGATTTTAAGTGCAACGCCCGAATTTGCTCTGGCGATCTCCTACAACCCCGGTTACCAAAGCGTCCTCAAGGATTTAAAGCAAAGCACGCGCCAGCGCTTCGTCGCCCTCGAATTCGACTATCCGACCCACGATCTTGAAAAGCGCATCGTGGACCACGAGAGCGGCGTCGGCGAGGAACAGGCCGAAAAGCTGGTCCGGTTCGCGGACATGACCCGCAATCTCAAGGGTAGCGGCCTAGAGGAGGGTGCCAGCACCCGGCTACTGGTCCATGCGGCCAAGCTGATGGTCTCTGGAGTGAGCCCGCAGGTCGCCTGTCGCGGCGCCATCGCCCAGGCCTTAACGGACGATCCGGAGATGCTGGCGGCGATCAACGAGTTGAGCGCGTCGCTCTTTTAGCGGCCACAAACCGTCTGACAGCCACCTCATCCAGGCGGTAATGACACAGCTCGAAGTCCTCAGAGACGAGCACCGGTATCAAGAGGCCATAGCGCGCCTCGAGCAGGGCATCAGTCTCGATATCGACCGCAGTCACGGTCAAGCCGAGCTCGCTTGCGATCGGTGCCAAGGCCGCGCCCATTTCTTCGCAGAGATGGCAGTAGGGTCGGTGGTAAAGGGTCAAGTTCATGTGCGCCAGTGTAGCAAACGCGGATACGACGCAAACGACAGGGTGTGAAAAACAATATGGCTTCATTAGCCCCGCTTTCGGCCGCCGAGCTTGAGGAATGGCTTGACGAAGAACTCGATGCCGCGCTTTCTATCCGCCGAACGACGCGCGCGCCGGCACTTGCCTTGGCCTCGCTCACGCGCACAAAGCAGGACTTCGCTCGGCATTGGATTGCGGTCATCGCCAAAACCAACCCCGAGTTCGCCTTCCATTTCGCGAGTCACGTCACAGCCGCATTACAGCGGATGCCGACCGAGGATACCGAGGCCTGGATCATTCAGGCCATGGACGTGTACGACAAAATGGGGCTTTACCCGGCGGTCGCCATCCTCACCGACATCTCCACTTTTGCGCAGGCGAGCGAAAACAAGGCGCGATCCGTAGCTCTTGAAGAAGTCGGCCCGGTTCTTGAGCTCTTTTTGCAGGCCTTATCAGGGCGCAAGCTAAAGCTTGAACCTCATGAACAAGCTTATACGGATACGACCACCGTCTATCTGCCGGCGACACTCGTCTTGCTCCCAAGCCGGGAAGAAAATCTTCGGCTTTATAAGATCATGGCCGCCCACTTATGGGCCCAAACGTGGTTCGGGACCTTTCAGGGAAACGCTCCACAACGTTTAGTGCGGCACTGCCAGAAGTTTGTGGACCCCGCGTACGCTCAGGCGTTGTTTCATGCCCTAGAGACCATCCGGCTGGATGCCTGTCTCGCGCGCGAACTGCCCGGACTATACCGAGAGCTCCGAACCCTGCAGACGACCTCCCAAAAATCCTCCCGATGGGCGCCTTACGCGGCGCGCCTAGAGGCCCCGGAGGCATCGGTTGACGACACCTACGCGGCCTTGGATGCCCTGTACGGCGAGCCCCTCCCGGAGTCCCATATCTATCAAGGCGTCCTAAACGGAGAGGCCGTAGCCGTCGCCATGGGCGAACGTCTAGACCAGGAACGCGTGGCCTTGCAGGCGGCCTTAAAGCAACTTTTGGCCGACAAAGACCCCCAGGCGCCGGCTGAGAGCGAACATCGTTTTAGCGTGCAGACCGAGCAAGATCAGGAACGCGCGATGGTGTTGATGCTAGACGGCCAACCGCTCGTCCCGCCTTCCGACGTGCGCACCCTCATGCATTCCATTGCCCAAGACTTAGGGGAGATTCCGGACGAGTACCTCGTGGCGGCGGGAGACGGTGGCTATGCCCCTGACACTGACAAGAAACCCGAAGACGTCTGGAAGGGTACCTACCATGAGGAGGGGGCCTATCTGTACAACGAATGGGATCATCGTCGTCAGCACTACCGAAAGGACTGGTGCGTGTTAAGGGAGCTTGACGTCCACCCCATCCATGAACCCTTTGTCACCGATACCTTACGTAAATACAACGGCCTTGCGGCGAGACTGCGAAAAACGTTCGAGGCCTTAAGGGGCGAAAACGCGGTTCAGCGTCGCCAAAAACAGGGGGATGAGATCGATTTCGATGCACTGGTCGAGGCCTTCGCTGATCTTCGCTGTGGTCACGAATTGTCGGATCGGCTGTTCACACACAACCGCCGGTTCGCGCGCAATATCGCGGTCATGTTCATGGTCGACATGAGCGGCTCGACCAAAGGCTGGATCAACGATGCCGAAAGAGAGTCTCTCGTCCTTCTGTGCGAGGCCCTGGAAATCCTCGGCGACCGTTACGCGATCTACGGTTTTTCCGGCATTACCCGCAAACGGTGCGAGATGTACCGCGTGAAACAATTCGACGAACCTTACGACGAAACGGTCCGCGCGCGCATCACCGGCATAAAGCCCCAGGACTACACCCGGATGGGCGTCGCTATTCGCCACCTCTGTCGTCTACTCAACGGGGTCGAGGCGCGGACCAAGCTCCTGATCACCCTGTCCGATGGCAAACCAGATGACTACGATGGTTACCGCGGCGAATACGGAATCGAAGACACGCGTCAAGCACTACTCGAGGCTAAGCGCGACGGCATCCACGCGTTCTGCATTACGATCGACACCGATGCCCGAGACTATCTCCCGCATATGTACGGTGCTGCCAATTACGTATTGATCGACGACGTGCGCAAGCTGCCGCTGAAGATCTCAGACATTTACCGTCATTTGACGAGCTGACAGAGGATGACTCGGGCTTATCAAGCACGGTGTTTTGTGCCAGGCTTATGTCGAAGGAAGTGACGGGCAACAGCTAGCCCTATTCAAGACCGAACTGTCAGCCGAGGACATTATGCCGAACGTCTGTTTTTCGACCTCGGACTAAGCCGCTTGTTAACGATCATGTAAATCCGCGCTTTTTTTGGCACAGGGGCGCGGCGGGATCGTCGCTGTAACACATAGCCCTGCTCGGCTAGGGCTTTGCGCAGTCACTCGGCCAGGCGCTGCGTGAAAGTGCCGCGGGTCCACCAGAACGGATCGACACCGTAATGCCGGCGAGCCTGGTTTCGACCGTAGCCGGCACCCAGTGACTGGCTCAATCTGGTACGGGTCACCCACGACCATGGTGCGCTGGGCGCGCCTCGCACCGACACGCCTGTTGCGGCAACGCTTATCCAGTTTCATCAATCAGGAACCATCCGGCGCCCTTGCGCCCGATATGGGCGAACATACACGGCACGGATGAAAAGGTCGTCGAGATCACGGGGACGACCAGGCACAGCGCATCCAGCGCGGTATGCGCCGATAGCGATACGGCAGACGCCCACGTCCGGCGTCCTCGCCGAAGGATCACGATAAGTCACGTCGGATGGAGCCCTCGGGACATGAAGATTCCATTCCGACGGGGGTGCCCACCGCCTTGGAGTCAGGGGTGACATCGCGCTGCGTCAGCGCCGCGAGCGCGCCCAGGATCAGCAAGGCGGCGCTCAGAGCCAACCCGGATCGGATCCCACCGGGGCCATTCGATACCAGTCCACTCAGTAGGGG
>JAJYPQ010000449.1 GCA_021795255.1 Pseudomonadota bacterium | reverse complement strand
TGCCGAAGGACTGAGAAGGCCGACGGATGACAGATAGAAAGAGAGGCCCGGAATCGCCGGCCATCTCGCTTGGTAGTGCCGAGCGTCGCCAAACCTTACCCTGCGGCGGATCTGAGCGATCTTCCCAGCGAATGCAGTCGCGAACCCCATCACCCCATCGGTTCTCCCAGCCGCTGCCATGGGCGTGCGCTTCCCTGCGCGCCGAACGGACTCCGTAAGGAAGAAACCCGTCTCAATCGCGACGCCCTTGAACGGCCCCTAGGATCTCGAGCAGGGCCATGAAAATGTTGAGGACGTCCAGATACAAGCTCACGGCAATGATGACGGGGCGGGTCTCGCCCCCATTCACCATTCGGCTCGTATCAAAAAGGACCAGTCCGGAAAACACCAAGAGGGCCATGCCCGCTATGACGAGTTGGAGACCGGCCAGATGGAAAAACATATTCGCTATCGAGGCCAGAACTACGATGACGAGCCCGGTCATCAAAAAGCCGCCCAAGTAGTTGAAGTTTCGCCGCGATGCGAGCGCGTAGAGCGATAGACTCCCGAAGATTGCCGCCGTCCCGACCAAGGACTCGGCGACGATGGTCGGCCCGTTGGCAAGCTTCAGATACATGGCTATGACCGGTCCGAGCGAAAGGCCCATAAGCCCGGTAAACAAAAACACGAGCGGTATCGCCATAGGGCTATTCTTGCCCCCGGTCCACTGGACCGCAAAAAGACTCACGAAGGCGGCGATCATAACCACAAACGGGTGCTGGTAAACAAACAAAGCCCGCATCCCGATATAGGCCATCAGGGCACTAAACAACAGGGTCGCAGCAAGGAGGGCGTATGTCCGGTGGATAACGGTCGTGACCGGATAGGCACTCTGATAGCCCGCTTGCGGTGAATCGGGGAAAAGGTTAGAACGAGCCACGGGAAACCTCCTTACCGTTGACACGGCACACATGAGTCATAGAATCATTACTCCTTAGCTGTTGCACGGTACCACAAGCGGCTCATTCATACGAACCGCTCTATAGCGTGAAGAATGACCGCAAGCAGGATACCGATAAAACCGATCCAGAAAAACACCCACACGAGGGCCATTAACACGTGCAGCACGAAAAGCACAAACCATACGGTTAAGAGCGTAAGGCCTACGCCCAACGCGACCCGCTTTATGTCCTTTGCCATGGATCCCCCTTACACCCGTTGCAAGCCAATATGGGGGCTCGCGACCAAACGATCAAGGCCGCCCCGAAAACCGCCTCCGATCCCAACGTCTTTGATCCCAAAACGGGAAACACCTGGGCGCGGGCGCAAGATAAGGCATGCACGTCCACCCGAAGGCCCGAGCCATGATCGCCGGCGATCATGGCCCCCTCCCGCGCCGACCCATGATCTCCGCAGCGACCGTGAGGACCTGCGGAGACGACGCGCCGTTGGCCGCCCTAAAGCGAGCTTGCGGGGGGGGTGAGACGTCTCACAACCTGGGCCCCATATATCCTGCTATGTACGCCGTCCATCGCGGCGTGCGCCGGAATCGCCTTTAAAAGAATTCTTCCCTCGCACGCCTCGGGTTATGATAGCGCAATCATGATAGCGAACGACCCATCCCACCACTTGAGAAGACGAGGCCTGCGTGCTCCGCGCACGCAAGCCGGTCGCTTCAGCGCCTGCGAGAACCCCTATGGCCGGTCATCCCCGCTCCCATACCCCGACACTCGCTGAGCAGCTGTTTTGCGACCTCGCCTACACCCTGGACTTTGACCAATTCTTCCAGAAAGCGGCTGCGGGCGCTGCTGCGGGCGCGCGCGCCGACGCCGCAGGCCTCGTCCTGCGCGACGGCAACCAACTTCGTTACCGGTCCTTTTTCGGCCTCACCCCCGCCCAATGCGCGGCCCTCGACCAATTTAGCATGCCTTGGGGCTCCGGCGCGGTAGGACAAAGCCTTGTCAAGGGGGCAATCCTTTACACGGCATCTTACCCGGAAAGCCCTCATGCGATTCGGGAATTCATCGATCTTGGCGTCAAATCGTGCCTCGTAGCCCCCATCATCGTAGCGGGCCACACAGAAGGGGCGCTTGTCGTCGGCTGGTTTGCGCGGCCCAAACGGCCGCCCAGCCCCCGGGTCCTGCAGCTCATAGAAATCCTGGCTGCTTTTATTGGTAGCGCCTATTACCGATCGACTTTGGAGACGGCCTTAGCCCGCGACGCCCGCCACGACATTTTGACGGGGCTGCCCAATAGGGTGATGTTGGAGGATCGGCTGGCAGGAGCCCGAAAACGGGCCCTGCGCCGCGATCGCCTGCTGGCCGTATGCCTTCTCGATATCGACGGATTCAAAAACATAAACGACGAGATCGGGCACGAGACCGGGGACTACGTCCTCGCTCGAGCGGCCGAGCGCCTGACGGCCTCGGTTCGCGCCACCGATATCGTCAGCCGCTACGGGGGCGACGAATTCGTCATCCTTCTCGAGGACATCACCCACTTAGAACAGCTGGAGAACATATTAGACAGGATGCTAGCCCTCATCCGCCAACCGGTCCATTTTAAAGGTCGGGACGTGATGCTCACGGTCAGCGCCGGACTCACCATTTATCCCTTCGACGATCAACCGGGGGACCTGCTTTTGCAGCACGCGGATCAGGCCATGTATGAAGCCAAACGAGCCGGCGGCGACCAATATCGATTCTTTGATCGCGCCAACACCTTGCGCATCGCCGCTCACTCACGTTTGCGCCTCGAAATAGAGAAGGCCATCCGCGACGACCTATGGGTCATGACCTACCAGCCCATCGTCAACTGGGAGGGCCAAACGGTAGCGCTCGAGGGCCGCATGCGCTGGTCGCGAAGCGACAGCGTCACGATCCGCGAAGAGGATGTGAGCGACCTTTTGACTAAGGACTTGCGCGGCGAGTTTTTCGAGCGTCTTCTCGATATCAGCAAACGCGATTTCCGGGGACAGGCGCGACCCCCGGTACCCTTACACTTGAATCTCCATGCCGCCGATCTCGACAACGAACGGCTATTAACGCTTTTGGACACTTGGTGCCTAGACACCGGGATCACGCCCGCGCGCCTGACCCTAGAAATCCCCGACGCCGCGGTCGCAGGACACCTCACCGCGGCCCGCTCGCTGGCCCACGCACTCCAAGACCGCGGAATCGGCCTCCTCGTAGACGACTTCAACGGTAATGCCCAAGCCTGCCTGGGCCATCTGGTCGACCTACCCATCTCGGGCGTCAAATGCGTCGTTCCCACGGACTACCGTAGCGCCCGCTTGATTCACGCCTTAACCGCCGGGGCGCGGGCCCTGGGACTACTCCTTTACGGTCTATCCATTAATGACACAGCGCAAGGTCAGTTGGCGCAAAACATCGGCTGCACCTACGGGCAGGGGGCCCTTTTCGGGCCCGAACTTCAGCCGAGCGCGGCCCGACACTGGCTAAAAACCGCTACGTATCAGGCAAGACGCTCTTCATAATCTCGCTCCGGTAGCGAATCGGAAGCGAGTAATGCCCTTCGCTCGCCAAAACACGCAGGCCACTGTGCGCAAGGCGAGCGGCAAGTTCGCTCGCCATACCGACCGGCACCAAACGATCGGCCTTTCCATGCCAAACGGTGATGGGCGCACTGACGCAGGCCAAGCGAAAACCCCAAGGACGCAGATAAAGAACCAGGTCTTGGGCGGCACCGGCTGTGCTACGACGGAGCCCCTCGCGCTGAGACCGCCGCAAAAGCCCGCGAATCTCAGGATCTGCAAGCACCACAAGGTCCGGGCCCGCGACAAACTGCGCGTTAAATGCCCATCGCGAACGAAGGCGCAAAAACCGGGCGCCAAAACCGGCCCAGAATGGAATCAGGGCCGGCTTGCGTTGCGCCATGCCCCACGCCCGCCGCAAAAACGGCGCTAAATCGTCATGCACTGCGGCCAAGGCCTCGGGTGGTCCCAGAGCCGCCACCAAAGCGC